>JAAUUJ010000206.1 GCA_012030715.1 Synechococcaceae cyanobacterium SM2_3_1
TTAATTGTGGGATGGGCCAAAACCAACTTTGGTCATCTGGAAGCGGCTGCAGGTGTAGCGGGACTGATCAAGTGATCCTGTCGCTACACCATGAAGAGATCCCACCGCATTTGCATTTACAGAATCCTAATCCGCATGTGGATTGGGAGCATTTACCTGTGAAGGTGCCGACCCAGTTGATGCCATGGCCACGGGTGGAGGGAGAACCACGACTGGCAGGATTGAGTTCCTTTGGGTTTAGTGGCACCAATGTCCATGTGATCCTGGAAGAAGCTCCGGCAGTAGAGGCCGTGCCCTCACCAGCAGTGGAGCGTCCTCTGCATCTATTGACGCTTGCAGCCAAGACAGAGGGTGCATTACAGGCGATGGCTCAGTCCTACGGTGACGTTCTATCAGAACTAAGTTCGATCAAACTGGCGGATCTATGTTTGACAGCGAATACCGGGCGCACCCATTTTGAGCAGCGGTTGGCTGTGGTCACAGGTTCTATCCCTGAGTTGAGGTCAAGCCTGACTGCGTTTGCTCAAGGCGAGAGAGACATCCCTGGGTTAATGGTAGGGAGTGTGAAGGATGATCCGGAGCATAGGATTGCCTTTTTGTTTTCAGGTCAGGGATCTCAATATATGGGGATGGGTCGGGAGCTCTATGAAACACAGCCCACCTTCAAGCAGGCGTTGGATCAGTGTGCTGAGATTCTGGATGCTTATCTGGATCAACCTTTGCTACAGGTCCTCTACGGGGATCAAAATACATTTCTGAATGCGACCGCCTACACTCAGCCTGCTTTATTTGCCCTGGAATATAGTCTGGCGCAATTGTGGATCAGTTGGGGGATCCAGCCTGCGATCCTCATGGGTCACAGTGTAGGGGAATATGTGGCAGCTTGTTTGTCGGGAGTCTTTAGCCTGGAAGATGGGTTGAAACTGATCGCTCACCGGGCACGATTGATGCAAGCCCTTTCCTCGGATGGAGCGATGGTGTCGGTGCTCGCAGATCCAGAAACCATTCAGTCAGCGATTGCTGGATATCCAGATCAGGTATCGATTGCTGCTTATAACGGACCTGAGAGTGTGGTGTTTTCTGGAGAACGGCAGGTAGTCGAAGCCATTGCCAGGGATCTGGAGACCAAGGGGACCAAGGTGAAGCAGCTAGAGGTGTCCCAGGCATTCCACTCTCCACTCATGGACCCGATCCTGGATGAATTTGCCTCTGTTGCCCGAGAGATCCAATTGTCTGCACCCCAGATCCCAGTTATCTCCAATGTCACAGGTCAGCTTATTGGATCTGAAATTGCCACGGCTGAATATTGGGTTCAGCATGTGCGTCAACCCGTGAAGTTTGCCCAGGGCATGCAGGCTCTGCAAGAACAGGGAACCGAGATTTATCTGGAAGTGGGGCCGAAACCGATCCTGCTGGGTATGGGCCGACTCTGTGCTAGTGAAGAAGATGCAGGAGTTTGGCTTCCCAGTTTAAGACCAGGTTTGTCTGATTGGTCACAGATCCTCACCAGTCTGGCGCAGCTTTATGTACAGGGAATTCGGATCGATTGGGTGGCATTTGATCGAGACTATAGTTTTCAGAAAGTAAGCGGATTACCCACCTATCCTTTTCAGCGAGAGCGCTTTTGGGTCGAGATGTCTGCATTAGAGGGGGAATCCAGCTTAAGAGAAGTTGAGCCTGCTCAGAAATCAGAAGAAACAGAAGTCATGCAGTTGATTTCTTTAGGTGATACTCAAAAACTATCAAGCTTACTCGCAAAGAATCGACAGCTGTCTGAAATAGATGATGCAGTTCTGCGTACAATACTTGAGGCACTTGTTGCAGAACATCGTCAAGAGGCAGTAGCACTGCAATGGAAAAAGAGCTGGCTAAATTGGCTCTACAAGATGGACTGGGTTCCACAATTCCGTTACGGTTCACTCTTCAAACAGCTGCCCAGTCCTACTGAAATCGCTAAAAGTATTCAGAAAAACTACTCCGAGATGATGGCGCAACCAGAGGTTGTGGTCTACGGCCAGGCTCTCGCTCGTGTTGTAGAGCTGTGCGGGCTGTACATCGTTACTACATTTCGAGGCATGGGAGTTGAGTTACAGCCGGGAGAGACATTATCCTCTGCAGGAGATCTAGCTCAGCGTTTGGGTGTTGTAGAAAAACATCAGCGGTTATTGGGTCGGCTGTTGGGTATTCTGGTAGAAACGGGATGGTTAGACTCCGTTGACCAGGGTTGGCGAGTGACCCGAAAAGCTAGTTCACAGGATCCCACAGGTCAGCTGCAGATCCTGCAAGCGCAATGCCCTATTGCTGAAGCAGAGTTAATCCTTTTGGAAAGATGTGGCCCCAATTTAGCCTCCCTGTTGAAGGGTGAGATGGATCCGATGCCACTTTTGTTTCCGGAGGGAGATCTGTCCACAGCAACGAAGCTCTATCAGGATTCCCCAGGTGCCCAGTCAGTTAATAAAGTCATACGTCAAACAATCCAGACCATCTTAGAACAGGTACCTAAGCAAGACGGCATCAGAATATTGGAGATAGGGGCCGGAACAGGAGCCACCACATCATTTATTCTGCCGTACCTAGATCCGAACCGTACTGAGTATGTGTTTACGGATATTGGAACCCTCTTTGTCACCAAAGCGCGTGAGCGTTTTCAGGACTTTGCCTATGTGGAATACCGCACCCTGGATATTGGGAAAGATCCGGCAACTCAGGGATTTATTAATCATCATTACGACATTATTATTGCTGCCAATGCCTTGCATGCAACTCAGTACATGCGACAAACGATGCAGTATGTACAGCAGCTATTGGCTCCTGATGGTTATATTATTCTTCTGGAAGGAACAATACCCATCCCCTGGATTGATGTAACCTTTGGCTTTACCGATGGATGGTGGCTTTTTGCTGATCAAGATCTACGGCCTGACTACCCCCTATTGAGGCCCGATCGATGGCAGCAGCTACTGCAAGAAACCCATTTTCGGAATATTAAGATTGTTCAACCTCAGTTTGAGGATCCAAACACCCCCTCACTCCAGGCCATCATCATTGCTCAGGCGGCTAAGAAAGCAGAAAATCTGATTCCCAAGAAAAGTTGGCTACTTCTCTCGGATCGACAGGGTGTTGGCAATGAATTGGCAGTACGGTTAAATCGGTTGGGCCATCCATGTATTCAGGTTTATTCGGGTCACGATTATGAAAAACATAGCAACAGAGAATATACAGTCAATCCGACCCAACCCAAACATTTTGATCAGTTGCTAACGGAGATACACCCAGTCCTTCGATCCCCTTACGAGATTGTTAACTTGTGGAGTTTAGATAGCACTGGTTCATGTCAGGTCTTCTCGATTGATGCATTACGTGATGCCACTGCACGAGGATGTACCAGCACGATCAACCTGATCAAGGCATTGCAAGGGAAAGACACAAGTTCTAAGCCGGAACACCTCTGGTTGATTACTCAAGGAACTCAACCTGGAGATGGAAGCGATTTAGGAATTTCAGGGGTCATGCAGTCTCCTCTGTGGGGAGTAGGAAAATCAATTCAGCTAGAATATCCAGAATTAGGATGCCAGCTAGTTGATCTAAATCAAGCTTCTCCAGAGAATATTCAGATCCTCTTTGAGGATTTGTTATCAGAGAACAGTGAAGATCTCCTGGTTTACCAGGGTCATCAGCGTTATGTTACCCGACTTAAACCCTGTGAGCCGATTTCCCCTCAGCCTGCCACTATTTGCCACGACCGATGCTATCTAATTACGGGAGGATTAGATGTTCAAGGGATGCAAGTTGCAAAATGGCTTGTAGAGAAAGGAGCTAAATATCTGGCGCTGACCAGTCAGCAAGTAGCCTCACCGAAAAGTGAAAATGAACTGGCGGAGTTGAGGAGCATGGGGGTGGCACTTCTCAGTACTCAGGTTGATCCTGCCCTTAGCTCGGAGTTAGAGAGAGTCTTGAATGAAATCCAGAGGTCAATGCCACAACTGGCGGGAGTGATTCATACTGAGGGGATTGCGGTTGCCCAACCAGATAGCCAACAAACGCCTGAACATGCTGCCACTATCGAAGAACAATACATTTCCAGAGCTACTGCGGCCTGGAACCTCCACGAATTGACGAAGGATCTGGAGCTAGATTTCTTTGTCTGTTTCTCATCAGTTGCTTCGATCTGGGGTGCCAAGCAATACCCAATGTATGCAGGAGCCTGCCATTTTTTAGATACCCTTGCTCACTACCGACACCAGTTAGGGCTTCCGGCATTAAGCCTGAATTGGGGTCTCTGGAAAGCAGACAGTGATACAAGTCATAGTTACGACCAATGGATGATCCAAAATGGTTTGGAGCCGATAGCGACTGAGCCTTCATTAGCAGCAATGGGGCATGTGCTGAATACAGTTGATCTTAGTCAGGTAGTCATTGCAGCAATTAACGGGTCTAGAATTAAACCATTATTAGAGTTGAGAAAACAAACGAAGCTATTTGAGGAAATAGCTTACATTGGAGACAATGAAAGTCAGATTGATCTAGATAAGAGTGGCACTCTAGATGCATCTGCCGAGCCACAGCAGTTTTGCAAAACCTAAGAAGTTTACCAATTGAGAGTCGGCGTGACGAATTAACTAAGTATCTTCGGGAAAGAGTCTCAAAATCTCTGGGACTCACCCAATCGAAAAGCCTGGATATTGATAAATCATTGAGCGAAATGGGGTTAGATTCTCTTGTGAGTATTGAGCTAAGAAATAGGATCCTTAAGGATCTCAACATTGATATCCCACTGGATAAACTTTTGTCGGGCCAGAGTACTGTTCAGCTGGCAGACTTTATATTTAAGCAAATGACTTTACAATCGATACTTGCTGATCAGTTTTCTCAATATGATGAGAGTGAACAGGAAATTGAGGAGATTACAATATGATGGATGTAGCAGATTTGTTAATTGATCTTGCTCAAAAGGGGGTTAAGCTCTCGCTCGAGGGTGATAACCTGAAAATTCATGCACCAAAAGGCTCGATTACACCTGAGATCAGAAAAATCCTTGTTGAAGCAAAGCAAGACATTATTTCCTGGCTGAAAGAAAATGGGAGTTATCATCAAAGTTATCAGATAGTTTTAAGTCATTCTGAGAATAGACCTGAGAATATTCCTCTGTCTTTTGGGCAAGAAAGATTATGGGATCATATTCAGTTAGATCCTGCTACTAGCCTTTATAATCTCCCACTTTCCTACGTTATTGAAGGATATCTTGACGAAATTGCATTGGAAAAAGTGTACAGGTAATAATTAACCGTCATGATAGTTTGAGGACAACTGTAAAACTAGTTGAGAATGAACCTGTACAACTGATCATTCCAACTTATAACTGGAAATTAAACACAGTTGACATATGTGATGTTGATGATACAAAACAAGGTGAAGAGATATTTAGACACTTACAGGAGCTGAATAGTATTCCATTTGACTTGCGTGAATTGCCAATATTCAGAATGAAGTTGATTCGAATTTCTCACGATCGGTATATTCTTGCCTTTGTTCTTCATCATTTTGTATTTGATGGCTGGTCAATTAATCTTTTCTTTCATGAGTTAAGTTTAACCTATAGTAATCTGACAGGATCGCAAGCTGAATCACTAGAACCCTTGACGGTACAATATGCCGACTATGTTATCTGGCAGCGAGACACATTAGCTAGTCAGCACTTTAAGGTGATGGAGTCTTTCTGGAAAGATCAGCTTAAGAATTTAGATCGCTCTCTGTCCTTACCTACAGAGGATTCTTTTAGTGGATCTTATGAGGGCGAGTCAATACCATTTGTCTTACCTCAAGATCTCTCGAAGCGAGTGAGACAATACTGCGCTTATAGTAAGACAACTCTTTATTCGTATCTATTATCGGCACTTAAGATCCTCTTGCATAGTTATACAGGCCAAAATGACCTTTTGATCTTAACTCCAGTTGCATGCAGAAACTCAAAAGAAACTGAAAGTCTAATTGGATATATCAACAATATCCTTCCTGTTCGGACTATTATTTCAGATGATCTAACGTGTGATCAAGTGATCAAGAGGGTCCAGAAAAGTGCAGCAAATATTTACAAATACCAAGAGTATCCGCTAGAACTGATCATGACTTTACCAGAAGTCCGTCGGATATCTCTGACAAGGTGCGTTTTTAACTTTGGTCCCGATTTAAATCTACCCCTTCAGGCAAACAACTCATTCAGGGTTAGTTTATATAGATCCACTAGGACTACTACTAATTTTGATCTTTTCCTAAATCTTGTTGATAACGGGGATGATATTGCTGGAGTAGTTGAATACAAAACCTCTATCTTCAATGAAGAACAAATTAGTCTTCTCATTAACAATTATGTAAAAACACTTGAGACAATGGTTATATCTCCAGACGTAACTCTACTTGATTTGAGGAAATCTATTAATCTGGTTGATTATTGGCCAATATTAGCGATTCAGAATCTAACGATAGTCTTGAAGGTCGTCAGATTGAATA
>JAAUUJ010000040.1 GCA_012030715.1 Synechococcaceae cyanobacterium SM2_3_1
CCCACAGCCACTAGAACCCTTTGACGCTCCAAGCTCGCTTCCGACCTTTTGCAGGTAGCAGAGTCGCCACCATGACCAGTGCAATTGCTTTCGCATTGGCGACGATCGCTACTCAATCACTCTCAATCCGCAGCCAGAGATAAATGTCAACGATCAGCTTATTCAATTCAGCCCTGGGAACTTCCTCTCCTTTCTTGACTCACGTGCTGTATTAAGCCCATTAGGAGACTATCAATTCACCTCCAACTCTACTGGACTCAGGCTGGTTGTGACCCCTTACTTCACAGACTCCGAAACTTTTGCTCATTTATCCCTATCTCCATTTCTTCCCGAAGATTACCGAGGTGGAGTTACAGGCATGATGGGTAACTTTGATGGAAACTCAAGCAACGATCTTGTAAGTGCCCAGGGTGAACCAATATCCACAGAAGACTTTAATGAGTTCTACAGGATCTTTGGGGATAGCTGGCGCATCGATCCGGGCAAGTCGCTGTTTGTTTATCGAGCAGGAGAAAATACCGAGACCTTTACCGATCCCTCCTTCCCATCTAGCTTCCCTGAGTTTACAGAGCGAGAGATCCGTCAGGCCACCGAACTATGTGAGCAGATCCCAAGAAATCCAGCGATCATCAATATTCAGGATTGCATCTTTGATGTCGCAGTTATGGGTGGGGGCATCTTGGGTGCTTATGGTGGAGATGGTACTGAGTTACCCTTGCCCCTCGAATCCATGGATCCTCAATTGGTACAGATCCTGAGGGATGCCACAGATTTTCAGGTTGATGACATTTTTCCTTCCGATCTTTTAGAGGTTAAATCCCTAGGCCTATCGGGTGTTTCTTCTCTCAGAGGTTTAGAAACTGCTCGCCTGGATAACTTGCAACGATTAGTGATTGTAAGCAATGATCTGACCAGTCTGGCTGGACTACCGAGTCAGCTCCCCAGTTTGGTTGAGCTGGGAGTCAGTTTTAATCCTATGCTCCAAAGTTTAGCGGGATTGCCAGAAACCTTAGATTCCCTTAGTTTTATTACCATTGACGGGAGCAGGTTACAAACCCTGGAAGATCTGCCTCAAGATTTACCAAACCTGTCGATTCTGAGGATCAGTAATAATGATGAACTCATTAATCTTCAAGGCTTACCCCAAACACTACCTCAGTTAACAGAGCTACTTATCCAGGGCAATGACAGTTTACAAATTCTAGAGGGAATGCCCCAGTCCCTGCCTTTGGCCTTCAGCATCTCAATATCAGATAACGCATCACTTCAGAGCCTTGTGGGTATGCCCCAGAGTCTTCCAAATCTAAATATCCTAGGTATTGTTTCCAATGAGCAATTGCAGAGTTTAGCTGGAATGCCTCAGTCAATGCCAAATTTATCCATTTTCACTTTAAGTAGAACTCAGATCACCAATCTGCAAGGAATATCTCAGGATCTGCCCAATCTTCAGCGGCTTTCGATATCAGATAATGCCCAATTGCTCGAACTGAGTGGAATGCCCTTGACTTTACCAGGGTTAAAGACCCTCGAGATCTCAAGTAATTTTCAGTTGCAGAGTCTTGAGGGAATGACCCAGTCTTTACCTGAGTTAACCAATCTATCTTTGTCCAGCAACGCTCTACAAAATTTACTAGGAGTTGCACAGAATTTACCTAGCCTCAAAATCTTTTCAATTCAAAACATTGGCTCACTGCAGGGACTACCCGATCGGCTAGATCGGCTCACTCAGCTTTCATTATCAGAAAAAAGCCAATCTCAACCTATGTCTCTAGATCCAGATAATCTAATCGGGCTACCCATGACATTACCAAGCCTGACCCAGTTCGACATAGGCTCTTTTAATTTCAATTTAAGAAGCTTAGAGGGAATGCCTCAGGAAATGCCATTACTAACTAGCTTATCGATCAATTCAAAATTAAAAACTCTGGAAGGAATGCCAGATCAGTTGCCAGCACTCAAAACGCTAACTCTAAAGTCTAGGGAACTAGAAAATTTTAGCGGAATGCCTCAGTCTCTACCCCGTTTAACTTCTTTAAGTATTTCTGGACAAATTAGTCAAAGTCAACTTGCCACTGCAATTGCTGTGCAGATCTGGTTGGCTTTCCTCAAGATATGCCAGGCCTCATAAGTCTTTCGATCGATAACATTGCTTTAGGGAGTCTCCAGGGGTTACCAGCTGCATTACCAAATCTAACTAACCTTGACATTCTTGGGGCTAGAGACTTAAGGAACTTAATTGGAATGCCTCAGAATATGCCAGTCTTGAGGTCCTTCCGACTTGGTACCTCTATTCGCAGTGGACTTGAAACCCTTGAGGGAATGCCCCAAGAACTTTTAGATCTTCGTACTCTTGGTATCTTTCGGACTCGGCTGACTAACCTGATCGGGATCGCGTCTGTTCCCAACCTGCAAACCATATCGATCTCGGACCCAACTTTACCCGTTGCTGCTTACTGTGAGGTTCAAGATCGGCTGCCCGCAAACATCCTTTCCCAAGTAGGTGCCGTTTGCTCATAGCCTGCTGATACTCTCTGAAGCGGAGGATTATGTTGGAATAGAAGAACCGCAGGAGGGGATTGTTATTCTACCTTGCCGGAGCCTCCTGACCAGTAGATTGCAAGATCCTAGCTCCCACCCCATACGGGATCCCAGCCTCAAAGGATAGCGGAGATCCTTGAAAACTGAGAAAGGGAGACTCTAATTTCAGGTCAGCGAATGGAGCCGAGTCAGAGATCTGTACCTGAGCCGAGATCAATCCCCAACTTCCCTGAAACCGCCCCGTGAAAGCCAACAACTCTTCCCGCATCCCCGAAATCACCTGTCCCGAAAAGGGCAAAGATCCGGTTTTAAAAGCAGGCTGATGATAGGCAAGTTGATAGAGCAGTTGATCCTCTTGAAAAACTTGAATCTGATCCACCTCCCAGTTAAAAGTGGCCATCTCTTTAGGCAGTTGCCAGATCTCATGTCCGCCCGCTAAAGCATTGGGGTTGTCCACGTAGATGTGCGAGATCCAGAAGCCCACCTGCCCCCGATAACGCACCATCCCCGCCGCCACGATCAGCTCGTGATAGAGCAATACCGATCCAGCCTCGTAGCTTGACAAATACACCCCAGCTAGAGTTCGCCCCGGCCATAGAGACACCAGATCCAGTTCCGGCGGGATCCAGCGTCTGGAGGTTGTGGTCTTTACCAGATGCAAGTTGATCAGCGCCGATCCCTGTAGATGCCAGGGGGCTGGGGGATATGTGGAATTTGTCATGATTTTATGCGGGTCTCGTGATGTTAAGAAGCTTAGCTTTTTCGTTCGGCTTCAGAGATCTGAGGCAACCTGAAACTCAATAGGTATCTTTACCAATTTGCAGTCCTTCCTGTTTCTGGATGTCCCATGATTGCTCTTGAACTTCTGGCCGAATGGTCCCGTAACCACTGTGTTGCCATTTGTGCAGTGCTGGTTCCTGCCAATCTGCTGGCCACCCTTCAGACCCTGATCCTGGGTGGATTGCGCTACCCTCCCGCATCCATTCATTGCATGAGTGGCGTCGCCATGATCTACGCAGCCCTGATCATCGCTCATGTGCTCAGCTGGTTTGTGATTGGTGTGATCCAGGGTCCCACCTTTATTTTGCTGGGTCTAGCCAGCCTCTGTTTGTCGATCAATCTTTGGGCTCGTCAGGGTTTTCCACTCGGTGAATGGGGACGGCAGCTAGGGCGACATATGCTAAGCAGTTCATCCCGATTTTCAGGTTTCTTTGCCGCGCAGTGACAGCCTTTTTTCGTTATGCTTAACGTACAGTAACATTGCATTGCATCGAGGAGCAGATCATGACTGGCTGGATCCGTCGCTTTTTTGGTTCCAAGCAGAAGGCCGAGTCGCGACCCGAGGAAACCCCCTCTCCACGGTCCAAGAAAGTCAAAAGCTTTTATTTAGATCCGGATGAAGCAAAAAGCCTGGGAAATGTTGAGTATATGCGCACAGCTCGTAAGGTAGAAAAAACCTTTATGGGGGGCAAATACCGCACGGTTGAATCGATCTCGGCCATGGAAGTTGTCGATATCACTGAGAAGACCGAAGCCAGACCTTCTCCAGAGGATGTATCCCCGCAAACCTCAACTCCCAAGCAATCTCAGACACCCACATCCCCTGCTCCTCGCCGTCAGGCAGGCAGTGACATGGATATGTTCCGGAATATGGCGCGGGATATTAAACGGAAGTCCTGATCGATCCGGCTTGCCATGGCTCTACACGGTTCCTGAACCCTCCATCTGGACTTACAGTGATGGAGAGATTTTGTATTTGCTGCACATTATGACAAAGACTGCGAGGGCTGGAACGACTCTGCTACTCTGTAGATGCTTCTGATCTGAACCTCGTCATCAGGGCACTTGTCGTTGTTCAGCAGGTAGTAAGGATGACAACCCCTAAGGAAATGTCTTCAGCACAGATGGCGGAATGTCCGGTACAAATTGAAGATGATCGGACCGGGCTAAGTATTGAAACTTTGCGGCGGGCCCTGGCGGATAATCTCTTCTATATTCAGGGAAAGTTTCCTGGCATTGCCACCCGCAATGATTATTATGTGGCTCTCGCCTATACAGTTCGGGATCGGTTGCTGCAGCGCTGGCTCAATTCTCTGCGGTTGTCCACTCAGCCTTCGGTAAAGGTGGTCTGTTATCTCTCGGCGGAGTTCCTGCTCGGGCCTCACCTGCTCAATAACCTGATTAATTTGGGGATCACAGAGCAGGTGCAGCAGGCGGTGGAGGAATCAGGATTGAACTTCTGGGATCTGGTGGCGCAGGAGGAGGAGCCCGGGCTGGGGAATGGGGGGCTGGGAAGACTGGCGGCCTGTTACATGGACTCCCTTGCCTCTCTGGAGGTTCCCGCCATTGGCTATGGGATTCGCTATGAATTCGGCATTTTTGATCAGGAAATTCGTGATGGCTGGCAGGTGGAGATCACGGATAAATGGTTGCGCTACGGCAATCCCTGGGAGATCCCCCGTCCTGAAGATGCCGTGGAAGTCAAATTTGGGGGCTACACCGAAGCCTTTACCGACATGCAGGGCCGTTACCAGGTGCGCTGGATCCCGGATCAGGTGGTAAAGGGCATTCCCTACGATACTCCCATCCTGGGCTACCAGGTGAATACTGTGAATACATTGCGGCTGTGGCGAGCAGAGGCCCCGGAGTCTTTTGATTTTGAGGCCTTCAATGTGGGGGATTATTACGGGGCGGTGGATGAAAAGATCGTCTCCGAAAACATCACCAAGGTGCTTTACCCCAACGATGAACAACTCCAGGGCAAGCAGTTGCGGTTACAACAGCAATACTTTTTTGTCTCCTGTTCCCTGCAGGACATGATCCGGATGCATTTACAGGCAGGGGGGAGTCTGGATACCTTTCATGAGAAGTACGCAGCTCAGTTAAACGATACCCATCCGGCGATTGCGGTGGCCGAACTGATGCGGTTGCTGGTGGATGTGCACCAGATGGGCTGGGATCAGGCCTGGGCGATTACTCAAAAAACCTTCGGCTACACCAACCACACTCTGCTACCGGAAGCACTGGAAAAATGGCCGCTGCACTTATTTGAAGAAATGTTACCCCGTCACCTCCAGATCATTTTTGAGATTAATCAGCGATTCCTGGATATGGTGCGCATGCACTACCCCCACCATGGGGAGAAACTGGCCCGCCTGTCTCTGATCGATGAGTCAGGAGAACAACGGTATGTGCGCATGGCCCACCTGGCTTGTGTCGGCAGTCATGCCATTAACGGGGTGGCAGCCCTGCATACGGAACTGTTGAAGCAGGATGTACTTCGAGACTTTTATGAACTGTGGCCCGAGAAATTCAGCAATAAAACCAATGGGGTGACTCCCCGCCGCTGGCTAGCCCTGATCAATCCTCAACTCACTCAACTACTGTCGCAGGTGATCGGCAATCACTGGTTGAAGCATCTCAGTGAACTGCGCAAGCTAGAAGCCTACGTTGAGAATCCTGAGTATCGGGCAGCCTGGCGGCAGATCAAGCAAACTAAAAAACAGGAACTGGCGGACCGGATTCAAAAGATGCTGGGGATTTTGGTGGATCCCAACAGCCTTTTTGATATTCAGGTCAAACGCATTCATGAGTATAAACGGCAGCACCTGAATGTCCTGCACATCATCACTCTCTACCACCAGATCAAGCAAAATCCTTCACTCGATATCCAGCCCCGCACTTTTATTTTTGGCGGTAAAGCAGCACCAGGCTATTTCATGGCCAAGCTGATCATCAAACTGATCAACGCGGTAGGCGAGGTGGTGAACCATGATCCAGATGTGGCTGGACGGCTGCGGGTGGTCTTTTTGCCAGACTACAACGTCACCAACAGTCAGCCTGTCTATCCAGCGGCGGATCTATCGGAGCAGATCTCCACAGCAGGGAAAGAGGCGTCTGGAACCGGCAATATGAAGTTCGCGTTGAATGGTGCCCTGACGATCGGGACCCTGGATGGGGCCAATGTCGAGATCCGGGAGGAGGTGGGTGAAGAAAACTTCTTCCTCTTTGGACTCACTGCAGATGAGGTGTCTGATCTGCGGGCCAGAGGCTACCATGCTTTTGAGATCTACCAGCACAATGAGCAGCTGCGACAGGTGATTGATCTGATCAGCTCCGGTTACTTCTCCCACGGCAATACCGATCTCTTCCGACCTCTGGTGGATAACCTGCTACACCAGGATCCCTTCCTACTCCTGGCGGATTACCAGTCCTATATCGACTGTCAGGCGCGGGTGAGTCAGGCCTATCGGGATCAGGATCGGTGGACTCGCATGTCCCTGTTGAATACAGCCCGTATGGGTAAGTTTTCCTCGGATCGAGCCATTCAGGAATACTGTGATCAGATCTGGGGAGCCCAATCCGTACCTGTGGAGTTGTCGGAATACATTCAGACCAATGCTGTGTTGCAGGTCAAATCTGGGGATTGAAAAAAAGGGAACCTAAGCGGCTCCCCCTTAAATATGGCCGGAGATCATCTCCGGGTGTGAAGGCAGATCAAACTTGCATCCGATCAAACAGCAACCGACTTCTTAACGTTGGCAGCCAGTTGACCTGAGGCGTATTTAGCCGCCATCTCATCCAGAGTGGTCATCTTGATCGCAGTACCGTGACCAGCACAGCCAAAGGCATCGTAGCGAGCAGCACACACCTTCTTCATTTCCTGAATCGAAGGCTTGAGGAAGTGGCGAGGATCAAACTCTTCTGGCTTCTCCGCCAGGGCACGACGCACTGCAGCCGTAATGGCCAGACGGTTGTCGGTGTCGATATTTACCTTGCGCACACCGCTCTTGATCCCTTTCTGGATCTCTTCCACGGGCACCCCGTAGGTCTCGGGGATCGAGCCACCGTACTGGTTGATCATCTCGATCAGTTCTTCAGGCACAGAAGAGGAGCCGTGCATCACCAGGTGGGTGTTGGGCAAACGGCGGTTGATCTCGGCAATGCGAGCAATGTCCAGGATATCGCCAGTGGGCTTACGGCTGAACTTATAGGCACCGTGGCTGGTTCCAATGGCAACGGCCAGGGCATCCACCTGAGTTTGCTCCACAAAGTCCACCGCCTGATCGGGGTCGGTGAGCAGTTGATCATGGCTGAGCACACCCTCAGCACCGTGACCATCTTCCTTGTCACCCATACCAGTCTCCAGAGAACCGAGGCAACCCAGTTCGCCTTCCACACTCACCCCAATCGCGTGAGCCACATCCACCACAGTGCGGGTGACTTCCACGTTGTATTCAAAGCTAGCGGGAGTTTTGGCATCCTCTTTCAGGGAGCCATCCATCATCACACTGGTGAAGCCGTTACGGATAGCCGAGTAGCAGGTGGCAGGGCCGTTGCCGTGATCCTGGTGCATAGCAATGGGAATGTGGGGATAGGTTTCCACTGCCGCCAGAATCAGGTGGCGCAGAAAATTCTCGCCAGCATATTTACGTGCTCCACGGGACGCTTGCAGGATCACAGGGCTGTTGGTCTCATGGGCAGCCAGCATGATTGACTGGATCTGTTCCATGTTGTTTACGTTGTAAGCCGGAATGCCATAACCGTGTTCGGCGGCGTGATCCAGGAGAGTCCTCATCGCGACTAGAGCCATCGGTTCCTCCTTAATGTGTTGGGCCGTTACAAGCCTTTACTACCTTACGTCTCATTATCATGCCAGTTTTACATTTTTTTTAGAGTTTGTCTGATGATTTGGGACCTAAGGCGGTTGACGGCTGACAGCCTGATTCTCTCATCCCCAAGCTCCCAAGGGTAGAGCGTAAATGCTCTTTAGAGTCCTGCTACTGGGCTTGAGCAGATCTCAGCCTCGCCACAATTCCTGGATTGCCTCCCGTTCAGGCTCCGGATCAGGCCTGGAGTCAGAATTGAAGAACCACAGCTTATGATTACAATTTTTTAAGCAGCCCCTGACATCGGGTAACCATGAGCCGACTCTTCAGCAATCTTGTGCGGGACCACAACCGACTCCGACATCAACCCGGCTGTGTGTGGGAGGCTGCCGCCCTGGTGGCGGGAACAACGGTGGGGGCAGGGATCCTGGCTTTACCCGCAGTCACACTCCCTGCAGGCGTGATCCCCTCCTCGGCCTGTCTGATCTTGATCTGGCTTTATCTGGTCACTGCAGGGTTGCTGATGGCAGAGGTACAGATCAATACTCTCTTTCAGCTGGGGCGAGCAGATCTGGGACTGCTGCCGATGATCCGCCGCAGTTTGGGTCCCTGGGGGGCAGGTCTGGCAGGGGCAGCCTATCTACTCAACACCTATGGACTCTTAACTGCTTACCTGACGCGAGGGGGATCATTACTATTGCAGGCCTTACATCTGCAGATCTGGGAGTCATGGCCAGGGGCAGGCGCTGCCTTATTCACCTTGATCTTTGGGGGGCTGCTCTACGTCAGTCGGGAAAAGTGGATCGAGCGGCTGAATACACTGCTGGTGGCTGGCGTGGTGCTAGCCTTTGGGGTCTTGATGGCCGGAACATTGATGGGACTGCAGCCAGAGCAGTTGTTGCATCAGAACTGGCAGGCGGTGGGTAGGGCTCTGCCCGTGATGGTGGTGGCTCTGGTGTTTCATTCCGTCGTGCCTGTGATCACCACCCAGCTGGAGGGAGATCGGCAGCAGATTCGGCAGGCGATTGTGGGAGGATCGGCTCTGCCTTTGCTGATGTTTCTGGTCTGGAATGCGGTGATCCTGGGCAGTACCGATCCTGAAGTCTGGGTGGATATCGCCAGGGGCGTGCGTTTTGATCCCCTGGAACACCTGCCCCAGATGCAGGAATGGGTTGCGCTTTTTTCCGAGTTCGCCATCGTTACATCGTTTATTGGCTTTGTTTACGGTCTACAGGATTTTTACTCGGATACCCTGCAGGTGTACTGGAACTGGTGCCCAGAACGGCATGTACTGTTTTTACTCAGCCTTGTCCCGCCCCTGCTGATTGCCCTGATCAATCCCCATCTCTTTTTCGTGGCGCTGGATTACGCTGGCAGCCTGGGAGCCGCCATTCTCTTTGGTCTCATCCCGGCTCTGATCGTCTGGCAACAACGTTTGCATGCCTTCACGGGTAGGGTCCCCTCTCTGGTTCCTGGGGGTAAAGGAACACTGGCGGCTGTCGTGACCATCTCCGGTTTGTTAATTTCTCAACGCCTGCTCAGCCTTCTGCATGACATTTCGTAAAATCCTGATCGAAATTCACACGATTCCAGATCGGTCTGGCTAGGATCAAATCAGAGGGAAAAGTTCATGCGATCAGCCTCAACCATGCCAATAATCTACCCCTTTTCCCTGAAGTAGCATTTCCATAAAGTTCTGTAGGAGGGATCCTATGGCACTCGTTAAATGGCAACCTTTCCGAGAATTAGGAACTCTGCGGCGGCAGATGGATCGGCTTTTTGATGATCTGCTGCAGGAGCATGATTGGATGAGCTGGCCTGGGGATGGAGCCACCTGGATGCCAGCCATTGAGATGGAAGAAACCGAGCAACATCTGATCCTCAAAGCTCAAATTCCAGGGATGAAACCCGAAGATCTGGATGTACAGGTCAGCCGTGAGGCACTGTCCATCGCAGGGGAGCATCGTCAGGAAGTCTGTTCTGAAGAGGGGGGGGTGGTCCGCTCTGAGTTTCATTACGGTAAGTTCCACCGCACGGTTCCCCTCCCCGTTGCGATCCAGCAGGATCAGGTGACGGCGGAGTTTAAAGATGGGATCCTGCAGCTGACCATGCCCAAAGCAACGGATGCAACTCGCAATGTTGTGCGGGTGGAATTACCCAAAAGTTGATGTGGATCCGCAGTCAATTTCTCAATCTTTACAGGAGGTCCCCATGACATCACCTCGTCGTCCCTGGAGTGTTCTGAAAACGCTTCCGGAAACCCTGCAAAAAGGAGTGCATTACCTAGCCCAGGGAATCGAACGGATTTTTAAGCCTATTACCGATCAATTTCCTGCTGCTGGACCGCAACCCTATCAGGAAGAAACCGATAAGCGCAAAAGACGAGGGAAGCGACCTTCCTGGTGAGATCACCTCAGCTCATGACTGGGATCGTCCATAACGTTAGCCCTTAAGAACTGGTGTGAGGAGTCTTTGCACGACTGTTGATTCTCCAGGGAACAACTCCATGACGGGGATCCCTCTCACTTTGGTGTGGGAAGGATCCTTTTTTTGTGCCTATCAAGCTTGCCTGGGACTGCAGCCAGAAAGAAATGCGTGTAGCCTGGAAACACCTACAGGTAGACCAGCACAGTGATGGAGCCGATTCGTTTTCATCTGGCTTTTCCGGTCAGTGATATTGCTGAGGCCAAACAGTTTTATGGCCAGGGGTTGGGATGTGAGATCGGGCGAGAGACTGCTGCTACGGTGATCCTGAATTTGCAGGGACATCAACTCGTGGCCCACCTCACCCATGAGCCTCTGACGCCGCAACGGGGCATTTATCCTCGCCATTTTGGCCTCATTTTTCCCAGCGAGGAGCAATGGCAGATCTGTCTCAGCCGCGCCCGCAAACAGGATCTGACCTTTTATCAGTCCCCCAAATGGCGCTTTCAGAACACACCGCTGGAACATGCCACCTTCTTTTTGCAGGATCCGTTCTACAATCTGTTGGAATTTAAGTTCTACCGTCATCCCAGCGCGATCTTCGGAGAGCGACAGTGGCAGAGGGTGGGCGATACCGCTGAGGTGTAGAGTGGGCCAGGTGATCTGGGAGATGGATTTTTTACGCGGCTCCCCTGCGGGATGAGCGGGATAAGCGGGTGTGGGAGCTGCTGCTGTGTGACAGCACGGGTCAGTTTCGACAGGCCCGCTACTGTAGTAATCAGGAGGTGAACAGCCTCTGGGTGGGAGAGCGGTTACAGGAGTTTCTGGATCTGGCCCCTGAGAAGCCTGCCGCTGTCCGGGTCTTTCGGCCTCGTATGTCCTCAATCCTGCAACGGGGATGTGAAGCGGTGGGGCTACCCCTGCGCCCCAGTCGGCGAGTGTATGCATTGCAGCAGTGGCGGCATCAGCGGGAACAGGAGGTCTACCCTCAGGAAACCGCCTACACCTACACGCCTGAGGATCGGTTGGAGGCAGACATGGAGCAACCGGAGCCCTTGCCATTGCCCGACAAGCTGCGGGGAGAACGCTGGGCACTGGTCAGCCTCAAGGTGGAGGATCTCTCAGCAGCCGAAGACTGGCCCGCTGAATTCCGAGATCTGTTTGCGGTCAACTGGCAGCAGTATGACCCTGATACCCCCGTTCCAGGGATGGTGATGGCTTCACCGCGGGCAGTTCCGATTGCCGCCTGGATGAGTGGCAGTGAACCTGCGTTTATTCAGTACATCTCGGATCCGCAACCGCTGCTGATCCTGGAGGCTGGGCAGAACGAGCGCTACATCCTGGCTCGATTGGGAACTCCAGCGCTGCAAACTGAAGCCACTGGCTTTGAGAAGCAAAAGGAAGCTGTGGGTGGACTGCATTTTTTAGCGATTCAAACCGATCTACAGGCGCAGGCATTTGCGGGCTTCTGGCTGCTGCAGGATCCAGCAACAGTCCGGTGAGAGCAACAGGGTATGCTGGATCAAAATGGTGCGCTTCTCTTTTTCTAATTCATGGTTGATCCGTCTGAATCTGCCAATTCTGCCCCGCCTGCTTCCCAGATCAAGCCGCTGGATCGGCATTCAATGTCAGCAGTCTTACAGGAGTTTGCCAGAGGAGTGCGGTCCAACTCCACCCAACTGCAGCACCTGAAATCTCAAATGGGTGAGGTGGAGAACAGATTAGGGGAGATCGAGGCCCGCTTGGGTGAGGTGGAATTCCGGTTGGGTGATATTGAGGCCCGTTTGGGGCAGATGATACGTGAGCAAGAGAGAACAAACCTGATCGTGGAAACCTACCAGAAAGCCTCAGGACAGGTGGTCACCCTGGCTTTTGGCCTGATCGCCATTGCCACTCTGACGATCATTTTCTCCACAGCTCTGGGAAATCACGGGTTGAGTTGGATGCACTCTCTCCGGCCATAACCACGGCACTGAAATCCGCCAGCGTCAGGGCATGATTGCGCAGGATCCCCAGCAGATTCAGGCGGTTGGCCTTGATGGCCGGATCGGGATCCATCACCAGCACCTCGTCAAAAAACGGGACACGGTCGGAGCTCCCTGGCGGAACGCCTGAACCAGGGCATCGTAATCCTGTTGCTGCGCTGCCTGACTTTGCTGGAACACTTGACAACAGACTTGATAGAGATCGGCTTCCGCGGGCTCCTTGAGGAGCTGGGGATCAATCACCGTCGCCGGATCCAAAACATCGGGGCGGAGAGATCCCTGTTGGGCCAGACGAGCGGTGCGGTTGAGGGTAGGGTAGAGATCCGCCAGGACCCCGGAGATCCGCATGGCTTGCAGGTAGTCAGCTCGCCGAGCCAGGGCCTGAATGTCCTGTAGAGCCCTCACCTGATCCAGGCGATCCCCTTCCCCCAAGACGGCATTCACCAGATCGTAGTCAATCTGTCGTTCATCCTTGAGGAGAGTTTGCAGCCGTTGCAGAAAGAAATCTTCGAGGCTGTCCAGAGTTGCGGGGGCATCGGGGGCAAAGGTGTCTACAGCCTGCGTAAGAAGTTGATGCAGATCTAGGGCCTGGAGCAGGTCCCAGAGAATGAGCACCACATTATTGGCGGCACGGCGCAGGGCAAAGGGATCGGACGAGCCACTGGGAATTTTGCCCAGACTGAACAGCCCCACCAGCAGATCCAGGCGATCCGCGATCCCCACCACCTGACCCGTGAGCACAATCGGCAGCGGATCTCCAGCCCCTAGAGGCCAGTAGTGCTGAGCAATCCCTTCCACCACCGCTGTGGGCTCCCCATTCCGGCAGGCATAATCCGCCCCCATGATCCCCTGCAATTCCGGGAACTCATAAACCATCTGGGTGACCAGATCTGCTTTACAGAGATAGGCGGTTCGCTCGATCCAGGCAGCTTCCGGCTCTGACACCTGCAGTGCGTCCCCGATCCAGCGGGATAAGGTCTGAATCCGGTCCACCCGGTCGTGGATAGTTCCCAGGTTTTCCACAAAGGTGACATTTTCCAGGGATTCAACTCTGCTGGCCAGGGATCGTTTCAGATCCTCCTGATAGAAAAAGCGGGCATCCGCTAAGCGAGCCCGGATCACACGGCTGTTGCCTGCTGCGATCAGATTTGATTGAGCAGGATCCCCATTAGAAATGGTGACAAAGGAGGGCAACAACTGCTCAGGGTGGTGGTCATCATGCACCGGAAAATAGCGCTGGTGAGTGATCATCACCGTTTTAATCACAGGCCCTGGCAGTTCCAGAAAATCGGGATCAAATGTCCCCAGGACCGCGGTAGGCCATTCCACCAGATGGGTAACTTCCTCCAGGAGATCGGTGGGGATATCAGCTTGCCCCTGAATGGGCTCCACAACCGCATGAATACTGGTCTGGATCCGGTGGCGTCGTTGGTCTACATCCACCTGCACATAGCCTGCTGCCAGGGCCTCCTGATATCCTTGCGCGTGGGAAAGAGAGATAGGAGCGGAATGCAGAACCCGGTGTCCATAGGTGATCCGATCCGCCTGGAGCTGTTCAAGTTGGATGGGCAGCACCGTATCCTCCCAGAGGCCACCAGCCAGCGAATGGGGCGGGGGAACTTGAGATTATAGGCGCCCCAGCGCATCAGCCGTTCGCCGCTTAAGCTTGTGATCCAGATGGGCACCCTTTCTCGCAAAACAGCGGCAGTGGCACGTCCCTGAATCTGCTGAATCGCAAAGACAAATTCACCTTTCTCGGTTTCCCGGATCTGCAGGGACTCTGGATCGACCCCTTGCTTGCGGGCAAACCCCTGCCCTGCCTGAGTAAGTTGGCTATTTTTGTAAGCCACCTGCACAGGTGGACCTTTAATCGCTTCTGTCCGATCCGGCTGTTCGGCAGGGAGATCGATCAGCAGTGCCGCCAGACGGCGAGGGGTGGCAAAGAGCTGCAGATGAGCCCCAGAGAGATGCTCCTCCTCCAGTGTGACCGGAATCAGGTGGTGCCATTGCTGCAGGGCACTGGTGATAAACCCCGCAGGTAATTCCTCGGTCCCCACCTCCAGTAGAAAAGCACCCATAAACTCGTCTTCCTTTCGCCCGCCACCCGGACCCTTGAGCCCCCTTAGTCTATCAGTCCCTCACCCTGACGGATCGGGAGCAAAATCGCCAGCTTTTGGCTAGAGAAAGATGAGCATCGTATCACACAATGCACTTTTCGACGGTCAATTGTTACTAAAATGGTGATATTGATTACGCAAAGAACCGTAAGCTGACGACATATCCCCGATAGGCAGAGGTGGCCATGAAAGTCCTACGGTCTGAAGATTTGGAAGCAAAAGGGATCCGGCCAGACACGGCCTCAGAATTGATCCTCAAGAATAAAGTCCTGCAGCGGGCGCACGAATTTGGCAAACACGAGCGGCAGGCGGCTTTAGTGGCCGGAGAGCGGGCTGAGAACACAGGTGTTTTTTGCATTCTGGTGGAAAATGCCACCTCCCTGACCCTCTGGTGTGAACCAGCCAAATCCGAGCCCTCTGCTCCCAGAGCAACCGCGGTTTACAACCCCAGAAGTGGCCACACTGCCCCAAACGTCCTCAGGAACCCCTTCTTCCCCCCGTCCAGAGAAACCCATCCATAACCCCAGAAGTGGTCATACGGCTCCGACCTCTGCAGGTAGCTCACCTTCCTCAGAGACACTACGCAGCTATCGAGGACTCTCTGCATCACCTCAGCCCTCTGCTCCCCCCCCGGAATCTCGTCAACCGGATCCACCTGCTCCTGAACCAGTCTCCCCGTCGCCAGTCTCTCAGCCAGCGGCCTCCAGAGCCAAGCAGATCAGTTATCGAGGGGTCACGATCAACTCGGCTTCTCCCCCACCTGAGAAGCAGGCCAGCGACGTGGAGGAAGCTAAAAAATCAACCTCTTCTGGAGCTTTCGCAGCCCTGAACCGCTTGTTTGGCCGCAGTGGCTCACCACAGGCCGAGGATCCCCCCACCTCAGGATCAACCTATCGAGGTCGTCCGGTGAATTCTGGAAGTATGACCTATCGTGGGCAACCGATTGCGGCACGGCAGACCATTCCTCCGGTTTCTGATGGAACCGCAGATCAGTTTCGGGGCTTCTTTGAGCATGCTCCGGTGGGGATGTTTCAGACCACTCTGGATGGCACCTATATCAATGCCAACCCAGCGCTTGCCCGTCTCTATGGCTATGATTCTCCTCAGGAACTGCTCACCACCCTCACCCGCATTTCCAGTCAGCTCTACGTGGATTCCAACCGACGAGATGAATTTAAGCGATTGCTGTTGGCTCAGGAAGCCGTGTTTAACTTTGAGTCACAGATCTATCGCAAAGATGGGCGAACCATCTGGATCACAGAGGATGCTCGGGTGATCCGCGATCCACAGGGAAAGATTACTGGTTTCGAAGGAACCGTAAGAGAGTTGACCGAGCAGCTAGATAATCCTGCCCTTCTGGGCCAGCGCTACAAACTTCTCCATGCCCTCAGTGCTGGCGGATTTGGTGAGACCTACATGGCTGAAGATATGCACCGCCCCAACCGTCCCAGCTGTGTGGTGAAGAAGCTCCAGGTGGGCAACAAAGATCCCAAATTCCTGAAGATGGCGCGGCGACTATTCAATACCGAAGCAGAAATCCTGGAGAAACTGGGCAAGCATGACCAGATCCCCCAGCTACTGGCTTACTTTGAACAGGATCACACGTTCTATCTGGTGCAGGAGTTTATTGAAGGCCACTCCCTAGAATCAGAGTTTTATAAGGCTGGACAGTTGCCAGAGACTGAGGTGATTGGCATCCTTCAGGATTTGATGCAGATCCTGGTCTATGTTCATAGTCAAGATGTGATTCACCGCGATATTAAACCCAGCAATATCATCCGCCGCCGTCATGATCATCGTCTGGTTTTGATTGACTTTGGGGCTGTCAAACAGTTTGGATCCGAGGTCTCTGCCGAGCGGCCTACAGGTGGAACCATTGCCGTGGGTACGCCTGGGTATATGCCGATTGAGCAATGTGCGGGTCGTCCCCGGGTGGTTAGCGATATCTATGCCGTAGGAGTATTGGCTATTCAGGCATTAACGGGCTTGCGTCCCGAAAAATTGCAGCATGATCCCAAAACCGACGAGATCCTCTGGCGACAGAACTGCCAGGTGAGTGGTGCCCTGGCCAACCTTCTGGACAAGATGGTTCGCTATCATTTTGCAGATCGCTACCAGAGCGCCCTAGAGGTTCTCCAGGCCCTGCAGCATCTGGGGCCTCCATCTCAGTAAAGGCCGTTGTCCCTGTGTAAGTATTAACGATTAAGGTTGTTACTCTCCGTTACACTGGTAACTACCATAGATGTAATTACGACAGGCTCTTTCCGTCTGAGGAGGTGGGTGTGGCTCAATGTCTTCTGGTGGGTTCCACCGAGCCCTACAGCGGTAAATCGGCTGCCATTTTGGGCCTGGCCAGCCACCTCCAGCATCAGGGCCTCTCCATTGCCTACGGAAAACCGCTGGGATCTCTCCAGGACAGTGAAAGTATTGACCCAGATATTGGGTTTATTGCCAAATCGCTGGGATTAATCGAAAGCGATCAGGCCCCCACACTCCTGCACTTGAATCAACAGGTGCTGCTGAATTACCTACAGCATCCCCAGGGACACAACTACTTGCAGGCATTGCAGACCTACATTGAGCAGAGTCGAGCAGAGCTGATCCTGCTGGAGGGACCGGCAACTCTGGCGGAGGGAAAACTCTTTGGGCTTTCTCTGGCGGAAATGTCCCGGCAATTGCAGGCCCAGGTTCTGCTGATCGCTCGTTATCATTCTGCTCTGGTAGTGGAGAGTCTGCTCAATGCTTATTACCAGCTCAACCCTCACCTGGCAGGGGTGATCATTAACGATGTTCCTGAAGATCAGCTGACAGAAGTCGAAACCGTTATTCGCCCTTACCTGGAGTCTCAGGGCATCCCGATCCTGGGGGTGCTGGCCTCTAACCCGACACTGCGCAGCCTCAGCGTTGAGGAACTGGCCCATCACCTACAGGCAGAGGTTCTCTGTTGCGCCGATCGTCTGGATGTCATGGTGGAGGATTTTGTGATCGGGGCCATGAATGTGAACTCAGCGCTTCGCTACTTCCGCAAGGCAGAGCACAAGGCAGTGATCACGGGTGGAGATCGGACTGATATTCAGCTGGCGGCTCTGGAAACATCCACCTACTGTCTGATTCTCACGGGCAAACTCCCCCTGGACAGCCGCATTCGTGCCCGAGCAGAAGATCTGGAAGTGCCAGTGCTGTCGGTGGATCTGGATACCTTTGCCACCATTGCCCGCATTGAGCAGTTATTTGGCCAGGTGAGGCTGCACGAGACTGCCAAGGTGCGCGCGATCCAGGAGCTAATGTCAAGAAACTTTGACTTTAACCGCCTTGCTCAACACCTGAATCTGACACAACCCCTAGCGTCATCAAAGAGCTAAGTTGTTTAGCTAGATTTAGTTTCCATATCTGGTGGTTTTTGTTGGCACTCTCATGCGGATGCCACTATTGGTGGTGGCTACTTTTTTACTCATTGAGTGTTCCCATATATAGTGTTTTTAATCAGAGAGTAGAACCTTAGAAATCTGCGAATTAGCGAATAATTCTCTGGTGAGATCAGCCCCATTCGCTGATTCGGCTAGTATGATGCAGATATTCATCACCTCAACACACCACTCCTCCCCCAGATTTCTGGGGGTTTTTTGTTATCCCTAGATCTGTTTTTGTACCTTAATCAGCGGCAAAATTTTAATCTTTATGAGATCGAATCCAAAATATGGTGTCATCACATATAATTGACTGTATAAATACGCTATATATGCTTTTCACCCCAAAGATATGATGTCAATAACCACAATCCAACCGTCGATCTACACCGATGGTGGCTGCTCACCCAATCCTGGTCCTGGGGCATGGGGGTATGTTGTGGTCTCAGGAGATGAAATCCTCCACCAAGCGTGGGGGGGCGATCTGCAAACCACCAACAATCGGATGGAATTAATGGGCTTGATCCAGGCTCTTCACTACGTTCTCCAGCATCCCTGTCAGGAAACCTATGGGATCTTCATGGACTCTAACCTCTGTGTCCAGACCTACAACACCTGGATGGCAGGCTGGCAGGCCCGCGGCTGGCGGCGCAAGTCGGGAGCGGTGGAAAATCTCGACCTGATCAAGGAACTGGCCCAGCTCAAACAGCAGAATCCTGCCGTGGAAGTGAAGTGGGTGAAGGCCCATGCAGGCATCAAGTGGAATGATTACGTCGATCAGCTGGTCCAGGATGCTCGGGCCCAGCTCTTACAGGAATCAGCTTCCCGTTAGAGCGTCAATCTGCCTTTTTCATCCCCATCGCCAGAGGATCCATACCCACCGGAAAACGGGTCTTATCGGTATAAGAAGCCCCCAAGATTTGAATCCCTTTCCAGGTGGTGTCCACCAGATTGGCATCATTCAAATTGGCCCAACTCAGGCAGGCATCGCGCAAATCTGCCCCCTCCAGATGGGATCTGGATAAATCTGCCCGCCACAGATCGGCCTGAAAAAGGTTAACCCCCCGCAAATCCACCTGGTTTAGCTGCACCAGACAGAGACGGGAGCCGCTCAAATCCAGGCCTGTCAAACTGTACTGTGTCCAGCTGGTATTCACCAGATCCCACACAACTCGCCATTTTTGATCCATGCGTGTACTGGTATCCATCACAGATCCCAGGAGATGGGTACGCCAGAGATTGGCCCCGATCAGATAGGCATCCTCCAACCGAGCCTGGCAGAGATAGGCTTCCTTGAGATCTGCCCCCCCCAGATAGGCCCCCCGCAGATCGGTATTGCCCAGATAGGCCCCCCGCAGATCCGAGGCCAGGAGATTCGCCCCCCTGAAATCAGCCCCCTCCAGAAACGCTCCCCGCAAATTGATTTCCTTCAGGTAAGACTCTTTAAGTTGAGCGTGACGAAAATCCCGTTCCCCGGAAGCGTAGCGTTCTTTTAATTCTTCCGCCCTCATGACAGGTCGCATTTAACGGTCCCTCGTCTCCTGATCCAGGCCATGATTCTTGATATTTACTGTAGCGAAAACCGTTTGCGTCGACCTACAAAGATTACGGGCATCGCATACCTGCGCCTCTGGCCAGCCCCTAATGGTGTTGGGTTCCATCCGGTAACGTGGCTCCTGCCAGATCGGCCCCCATCCAATCGGCTCCCATCATCTTGGCTTCACTCAGATCCGCCTGACATAGCCTGGCATTTTTTAGTTTTGCCTCCCATAAAAAGGCACCACTGAGATTGGCTTCGGTCAGATCTGCAAAACTGAGGTCAGCTCCGATCAGATTGGCTTCCCAGAGGTTGGCCCCCCGTAAATTTGCGGAGATAAGTTTAGTTGCATTCAGATCGGCTCCCCCCAAGTTGGCCTCACTCAGATTGGCCCCACTCAAATTGGCAAACATGAGGTTGGCATTGCGCATGTTGACTGCTCGCAGATCGGCTCCAATCAGGTCAGCAGAGATGAGACTGGCTCCAGTAAAATCGCGCTCTCCAGAGGCATACCTGGCCAACAGTTCTTCTGCATTACGCACCTTGGACATATGTGATCCTATCGCTATACTCAGGCTGCCAGGTATTGCAGAAAACATCAACAGTAAAATTAAGTGGGTCTGCCCGCAGGTGATGTAGCTTATGCACCCATGCCAGAGTAATGTCGCAGTCCTTGGCGCCACAGCCAGCGATTGAGGACAAAAAATAGCCCAAACCAGAGGCAAGGCACCGCAAAGCCCTGCCCAATATTCACGGGCAACCCGGTGATCAGGCTCGCAGGAAAGTGAATCATGTAGGGAAACGGAGTCCAGAGCAACACGCTGCGGAGCAGAGGCGGGAACACCTCCAGAGGCGCAATGAACCCCGAAAGAAATAGATAGAGAAGAAAGAAAAATTGCTCCAGAGCCGCCGCCCGCTCCGTCCAGAAGGCCATCATGGCAAACGTGTACTGGATCACAAACCTGAGGGCAAATGAGAGCAGGGTGGCAGGAATCGCCAGTACCAGGGACCCCCAGGAGGGGATCCAGAAGGAGTTGGGGGTAGAGGCAAAAACAAGAGGATCAAAAAAAAGGAAAAGGGTAAGCGGGCCAGCCGCTCCGCCAGATGCGAGGCCACATGGTGCCAGACGGGATCGATGGGTTGCAGCAGTCGTGGGGAGAGTTTCCCCTCCACCACCTCGGTTTCAAATTCCCAGATCACCCAGACAATCGTGAACTGGCGCACCAGAAACACGGAGAGAAAATAGCGGGTCAATTCCAGAGAAGACAGTGCAAAGCTCCCCTCCTCAGCCGCCTGATGCCACACCCCCATCAAGATCAGGGGCAATGATCCCGCCAGCACCCAGAGGATCAGTTCAGCGCGGTACTCGACCATGTAAGCGTAGTAGACCGACATAAACGTGGCGAATAGACGGGGCCAGTGTCTCATACCAAACTCCCGGTGCGAAAGACACGGCCAATCACGTCCTCGATCGGCGGATCGGTTACCGTCAGGTCCAGAACATCGAGATCCATGAGCATTTGCGAGACGGTTCGGGTCAACCCTTCTCGATGAACCATAAGACGGGCGGTGCTGAGGCTGGGTTGATCTGCTTCTCCGTGGCAAAGTTCTCCGTAGGATTGCAGTCGCTGGGGAGGGTAGGGGTGGGCCAGATCGACTTTCACTTCTCGATAGGGGCAAACCGCTCCAGGAGCTGATCCAGTCTGCCATCGTAGATCAGAGTACCCTCATAGATCAGGAGCACCCGTTCACACAGAGCGGTAATATCCGCCATGTAATGACTGGTGAGCAAGACTGTAGCCTGGTAGCGGCGGTTATATTCCTGTAAAAACTGGCGGACACTCACCTGCGCATTCACATCCAGCCCCAGGGTAGGCTCATCCAGAAATAGGATCTTGGGTTGATGCAGCAAGGCGGCCAGCAGTTCTGCCTTCATGCGTTCCCCCAGAGAAAGCTTGCGCACCGGCTGCGTTAGTTTGTCTTTCAAATCCAGTAGATCAGTGAGTTCCTGCACCCGTCGCTGCAATTCCTGAACGGAAATGTTGTAGACCGCCGCATTGATCTGCAGGGAATCCAGGGTGGGCAGATCCCAGATCAACTGCTGTTTCTGACCCATGACCAGGGTGATCTGGTGCAGGAAGGCTGCCTCCCGACGAAAGGGGAGATACCCCGCCACATCCAGCTCGCCACTGCTGGGGTGCACCAGGCCCGTGAGCATTTTCAGGGTGGTGGTTTTGCCTGCTCCATTGGGCCCCAGAAACCCTACGACTTCGCCCGGTTCGATCTGAAAGCTGACATCCTGAACTGCCTTGATGTAGCGGTAGCGGCGGCGGAAGAGATGCTGGAGCGTACCACCGAGGCCCGGATCTTTAACAGCAACCGGATAGGTCTTGGTCAGATGGCGGACCGAAATGATGGGCATGCCAGAGATCCGTGATGTTCTCAGATCAGACTAGCCTTATCCGTGCCAGGCGTCAGTGGGCGGATTGTCCGCGTTAACGCCTTAAGCTTAGCTCAGTCTAGAGATCCCACTCACCCGGCTTAACGGAGCTGTCCCCATACCGATCCCAGATCTCAACTTTCTGCTCTTGTAAAAAGTCTAATCCCAGCTTGAGCTTCTCCTTGTCTCCAGAAATGCCGAGATCAAACCAGCCATCCCCCTCCCCAGATCCCGACAGTTGAGCAGCAAAGATATTAACCTGCAGTTCAAATCGAGAAATCATTTCAGAAATAATCGGATCTTTATGCTGTTCAACAGGTACACGAATGGTAATCCGGTGATAATCCAGTTCAGGGCGTTCAACAGACTCTGCAATATTTGACATGGGTAGATCCATGGAGGAGTTTCCTGAAATTGCATGATATCGCCAGTTGCGCATGAGTTACAGCATTCGCCAGTCACCTGAGATATGGTCCGGGTCTCCATGAACCATAGACACTTAGGATTGCTGTCGTGCAGCAGCGTGGAAACGCTGTAATCTCTGATTTACGGAAAAATCTGACCTGTCTTATCGGCACTGTCCCCACTAGAGCGACTGGTTCTTTTTTCCAGAAGTTCCTTGGCGATCAAAGTGAACACGGCCAGACAGGTGAGTAACACGGCAGCTGAATAGGAGGCCTCTGTCCGATATTGCTTATAAGCATCCTCCACAAACAGAGGTAGAGTCTGGGTCCGACCTGCAATGTTTCCAGAGACAACGACGACGGCTCCAAACTCGCCCATTGCCCTGGCATTGGTCAGGATCACACCGTAGAGTAACCCCAAGCGAATATTGGGGAGTGTGATCCGACAGAAGGTCTGCCAACCACTGGCCCCTAGAGTTCTGGCAGCTTCTTCCTCATCCTGTCCCGTTGCTTCCAACACAGGGATCACCTCCCGTGCCACAAAGGGCAGGGTAATGAACATGGTGGCCAGCAGGATCCCAGGAAAGGCGAAAATAATCCGGAGATTGTGAGCCTGCAAAAAAGGACCCAACCAACCGTTGCGGCCAAAAAGGAGCACAAACATTAACCCCGCGATCACCGGAGACACAGAGAACGGCAGATCCAGCACACTGATCAAAAGCGTTCGCCCTGGAAACTGATGGCGGGCAATCACCCAGGCGGCGCAGAGGCCAAAGATCGTGTTGGCAGGGACAGCAATGGCAGCACTGATCAGGGTTAGGTTGAGGGCGCTAATAAAGTCTGGTTGTGTCAAGTTATGCAAAAAGGGGGTTGCTCCTTTGCTGAAGGCCTGGACAAAAATATTGACCAGGGGGAGCACCAGTACCAGTCCCAGAAACAGGCAGGTGAAGCCAATGCACAGGACCTGAGGCCAGGGGTGGGAGTTACGGTTAACTGGCATGACGTTGCCCCCAGGTATGTAAAAAGTTGATCCCCAGCAGGGAGACCAGGGAAAAGATCAGGAGGACCGTACCGATGACGGTGGCTCCAGCGTAGTCGTATTGCTCTAAGCGCTGCACAATCAACACTGCTGAAATCAGATCCTGAAAGGGAATGCCACTGGCAATGATCACGATTGATCCATACTCCCCCACCGCTCTTGAAAACCCCAGGGCCACCCCCGTCAGAACTGCAGGCAGGATTTGGGGCAGGATAATGCGATGAAAGGTTTGCCACGGAGAAGCTCCCAAACTCCAGGCCGCCTCTTCTACATCTTTTTCCAACTCCTGCAACACAGGTTGTACGGTTCGCACCACGAAGGGGAGAGCTATGAAAACCATCGCCAGCCCCACCCCCAGACGAGTAAACGCCACCTTGATCCCCAGCGGTGCCAGTAGCAGCCCCGATCCAGCCCTTATCGCTGTAGAGGGTGGCCAGGGTCAGACCAGTCACGGCTGTGGGCAGAGCAAAAGGAAGATCAATCACAGCCTCCAGTAACCGTTTTAAGGGAAAGGAGTAGCAAACCAGTGTCCAGGCCACCACAAGTCCACAGAAGCCATCCAACAGCGCAGCGATCAAGGCGGTGATAAAAGTAACGTCGTAGGTGGACATGGCGACGGGATCGGTGGCAATCGCCCAGAAGGTCTGAGGACCCACGGAACTGGCCCGTAGCAGCATGGCGCTTATGGGCACCAGCAGCAGCAGAAACAGGTAGGAGAACGTCATGGCCCAGGGCCAGGAGAAACGAGGGCGTAAGATCTCCTGGACACTGGAGAACTCAGAGGTCGTCATGATTTTCAAGCTCAGCGTGAAGATTGAATCTGATCAAAAAGGGCTCCATCGGCAAAGAACTTCTCTTGAACTTCCTGCCAGCCTCCGAGGGAGTCAACGGTGAATAGGGTTTTCACGGGCGGAAATTTCTCCTCGTAACGCTTTGCCTCCTGGGGATCAACAGGTCTGAACCCCACTGAAGCAAAGATTCGCTGGGCCTCCGGGGTAAAGAGATAGTTGACAAAGGCCTCTGCCACCTCGCGTGTCCCCCGCTGATCTACATTGGCATCCACCACGGCAATCGGGTTGTCGATGGAAATATTCACCTGTGGGACCGTGAAATTAACGGTTTTCCCCTCCAGTTGAGCCAGTAGGGCTTCATTCTCGTAATTGATCAGGGCATCTCCCTGGCCCTTCTCAAGAAAAATATCGGTGGCTTCCCGAGCATCACGGGTGAGGATGGGAACATTATTGTAGGCATGGGTGACAAAATCGATAGCCTCTGCTTCTGTGCCTCCGGTTTCGGTCACGGCTCCCCAGAGCGCCAGGAAATTCCAGCGGGCCACACCGGAGGTTTTGGGGTTGGCGGTGATCAATTGAACTCCATCCTTTGCCAGATCTGTCCAGTCGTTGATTCCCTTGGGGTTGCCTTCACGGGTCCAGATGGTGGCCACCGAGCGGGTAACGGTCGCATCGTTGGGGATGCGCTGCTGATAGTCTGGCTTGACCAGGTTCTCCTGCACCAGCCGATCGGTATCCAGAGCCAGGGCCAGGTGAACAATATCGGCAGGGAGCCCATCGATCACAGCTCGGGTTTGCGAGCCAGAACCCCCGTAGCTTTGTTGAAAAGTCACCTTCTGCCCCTTCTCTTTCTGCCAGTAATCGACAAAATTGGGAATGATCCTGTCGTAGGCGGCTCGGGTGACGGCGAAGGACACAAGAGTGAGTTCCACTTCCTGTGCCTGTGCTGGAGGCAGCAGAGGTTGATGGGCGATTCCCAGAGTCAGCAGGGTGCCCAGGAAAAATAGAATTAGGGAGAAGCGATTCTTGTGAGAACGAGTGAACAGACTTGAAAGTGAAAATCGCACCGGAAGATCTCCTAGTGATTTTGATTTAGAAAAATACAGAGAAAGACCTGATGAAAGTTCAATCCTTCCAATGCTGCAAAGGATACCCAGAAACAGGATCAGCAGAAAGTAGCCACCCTTCGTAAATTCAGCGTGTAACTTTGGAAATGACAGTTTCATCAGTACAACCTTGTTAAGTAAGGTGATTTTGGGTCAATCTTTCTGTGTCAGTGCTTCAAGCTGGGCACGACAGAGTCCTTCAGACGGACATACACCCGCTGATCGGTATGCAAATTGAGGCGATGAAAGGTTTCAGGGTCGAGATGAACCTGCAAGGTTTGGTCTTGCTGGAGTTGCAACTCCACCTGGACCTGCCAGCCCAAGTAGACAATCCGCAGAATCCGGGCGGAAAGACCGCTACTACTGCTGTGGGTCTCCAGGGTCAGATCATGGGGTCGCAACAGGATCTCGTCCTGATCAGAGAGAAAGGGAGGATGCTTGCTTAACTGGGGCAGCGGGCAGGAGAGCACATTTACAGGACCGATGAACTTCATCACGAAGGGTGTGGCGGGGTGATCATAGATCTGCCGGGGGGAGCCCACCTGCTCAATCCGCCCCTGATGCATCACCACGATCTGATCGGCCACTTCCATCGCCTCCTCCTGATCATGGGTAACAAAGACCGTGGTGACATGAACTTCATCATGCAGTCGGCGGAGCCAGGCTCTCAGATCCTTGCGCACTCGAGCATCCAGAGCTCCGAAAGGTTCATCTAGAAGCAAAACTTGAGGTTCGACTGCCAGTGCTCTGGCCAGGGCCACCCGCTGCCGTTGTCCTCCGGAGAGCTGGGCTGGGTAGCGATCTCCATACCCTTGGAGTTGCACCAGCGCGAGCAGTTCATTGACCCGTTCTCGAATCCGCGACCGAGGTTCTTTGCGGATGGCCAAACCAAAGCCAATATTCTGTCGCACGCTCATGTGCTTGAAGAGGGCGTAGTGCTGAAAGACAAAACCAATATTGCGATCCTGAACTGAGGCTTGGGTGGCATCCCTCTCCGTCAGCCAGATCCGGCCCTTGTCAGGCATCTCCAACCCCGCGATCAGGCGGAGGAGCGTTGACTTTCCTGATCCAGAGGGGCCCAATAAGGCCGTGAGCGTCCCTGTGGCAATGTCCAGATTCACCTCATCCACTGCCTGAAACCCACCAAAGCGCTTGGAAACTGCTTCGATCCGTACCCCCATCTTTTTTCCTCAATGAGCAATGGTCTCCACCGCAGTCCTGAGGTCTGTTGATCAGGACACAACGGAGTCGTGTATGAACACAAAATATAAATGTTCTATATTCAGAATGCAAGTGTAATTGAGCTGAATTTGGTCTCGAATCTGCTTTGAGGTCAACGGGGTATGCTGCAGGAAGCATTTGTTGTGTCCATAGCCTCCGTGTCTGCAGCCGAGTTCGCCACCATTGCCGATCCCCTGGACTACTTGACCGAGTCCACCTATCTTTTTCGGGGTTTTTCACAGGGGTGGCTGGGGGACTATCTTTCGCCTGACGATCTGGTGTCCGAGACCTACTTTCCCAACCGACCGATTTACACTGCTTTTGAGCCGGATCGGGTTTTGTCTGTGCTCTACCTGCTGGTGGCTGGAGGGCCTGTGATTATCCGCAGCAGTCCTCTGGACAGAATTATTGGGATTACCTACCCCGGGGCCTGCTTTGGGATGCGTAACCTGCCCTTCAGTCATGGGGTGATCAAATTTGCCTTTCCCAGTCCGGTGGAGGCCTACAAGCGTACGCATGTGCTCAAGGTGCCAGAGGCCAGTTTGCAACGCCTTTACAAAGCCAGTTCAGAATTTCAGCAGCGATACGATCTGCTGTTTGAGTTACGAGAAAAGTTTGAGTACCATCTCCTCAACTGCAGCAGTTATCCACCGCAGGCGGTTGCGGCCCTGTTGCGTGCCCTGGTGTATCAGGAACGTTCCTTAGGTGCTCAACCCAACGCTGAGGGAGTTTATGAATTTGATCTGCCGATTGATATTATTTCCCGCGCCTGCCATTTGAACCGTCGCACGGTTGAACAGGTGCTCAAGGGTATGGCCCAGGTGGGTCTGATCCAGACAACTTCTCAGACCAGTGAAGGCAGTGATACAGTGCAGGTCCTGGATCCTGAGAGCCTTAAAGGGATCTATGCCGCCACCCGTGAAAAGGTGGATTGGTGGCCGTTGCGATAGCTAGCTCCTGTTTCAACGACTTTCGCTTTGGAGAGGCTTCCTTAATCAATACTTAAAGTGTAAAGTCAAATATTTTGCTCGCCTCTCTCCTGTGTTGGTTGAGAAAGTAAACCATTAAATCCGATCGGACAGGGCAAGCGTATACCTTAAGGAACTGCCCGTGACCTCAATAGCACTGCCAAGTATTCATCCCCGATTGGGAGCAAGAATTCATGACACCGATCCTCTCTGCAACACGTTTCCGTCAGTTTCATCGTCTTTTTGCCCCCTTGATCATTCTGCCTCTTCTCCTCTCCCTGGTCACAGGATCGACCTATCAAATTGCTCAGCTAGCAGGACAGGGAGGAGACTTTTACTGGTTGATCGAGATACATACAGGCAAATTTGGCCCTCTGGATCTCACCATGATCTACCCCTTCTTAAATGCCTTTGGCCTGTTATTTATGGCGGGGACTGGCATTTCAATGTGGATCCAGATGCAGAGATTATTCAGTAGTCGCTGAGGAGATCACGATGATTTTCACATTTGCAGAGCTACAGGAGAGACGGATCTTATCCGGTCATCAGGAGAAGTGTCATCTTTTTGGACAGCACTATGTCAAAGTCAAAGTTCTGCCCATGGTCCAGGCAGTCCTGGACTGCCGTCGCTGCATTGAAATGAATATGATGGCCATTGTTGTGGAGGAAAGCCCTCTAAGCAGTCTCTGGATCTGTATTTCTGATTTCAACAGCTACTGCCAGAAATTTGGTGTTCCTGATCCGCTGGTGCTGGCTCATCCTGTACCCCAGACAGCCCCCCTTTCCCCAGAGGATGAACAGGTCTCCGCACTCCTGCAGCAGTATCAGAGCGGGCAACGCATCTTTGCAGACAGCGATCTGCAGGGGGCAGTGCTCTCTGGACAGGACCTCAGCGACATTGATCTGCAACGCGCTAGCCTTAACCAGGCCAATCTCCAGGGCACCAATCTAAGTCAGGCCGTTCTGAACTGGGCCTACCTGAATCAATGCAATCTGCGGGAGGCCAAGCTTTACCAGGCTCAGCTGCAGGCTGCCTACATGAACTGGACCGATCTGACAGCCGCCGATCTACGAGGCAGCAACCTCACCCAGGCCGAGATGAAAGAGGCCGTGCTTGTGCAAGCCAGATGTGGGGGAACCGATTTAACGCAGGTCGTACTCACCCTGGCCAACTGCCAGGCAGCTGAATTCCAGAAGGCAAGTATGAACCAGATCGAGGCCAAACAAGCCAACTTTGCACAGGCGAAGCTGACTGCAGCCAGGTTAAGGCAAGCCAATCTAAGCCAATGCAACTTGAGAGAGGCCGATCTGACCCACGCGGATCTGGAGGGGGCCAATTTGACGGGTGCAGATTTAACAGGGGCAATTTTACTGGGCACAAATCTGAAGGGGGCCAGGCTCAAAGGGGCACGGCTTCCTGCCGATTATGATGGGTAATGTACAGGAGCAATCGATCCCTAGAGGGTATTTATAAAGACATTGTAAATGGAGACTCTCTGATTGAGGTGTTATTGCCATGCTTTTGGTAGCAAAAGCTCAAAGTCAAACCCATGTCTCGTCAACCTTATCCCTCTGATCTCTCGGATGTAGAATGGCAATTGATTAAGCCTTTATTACCGCCTGCCAAGTCAGACTCAGGACGAGGACGTAAACGCACTGTGGACTTGCGCGAAGTTCTCAATGCCATCTTCTTCTGGTTACGGGCAGGCTGTGCCTGGGACCTGTTGCCCCATGACTTTCCCCCCTCAGAAACGGTTTACAGCTACTGGCGCAAGTGGCAGAAAAAGGGCGTTTGGGAGCACATTAATGCCACACTATGAAAACACTGTCGTCAACAAGCCGGTCGAAAGGAAAACCCACTGCTGCTATTATTGACTCCCAATCGGTGAAAGGGACTGAAAAGGGGGTCAGATCGAGGCTTTGTACTG
>JAAUUJ010000207.1 GCA_012030715.1 Synechococcaceae cyanobacterium SM2_3_1
GGTTAATCCGAGTTATGGATCGGATCATGACACTCCCCCCAGAACTTAAGCGACAATTTAGAGAGGAGTTGGAGCAGTACGAAGCGGAGGTCAAGATGCCCCTGATCAGCAGTATGGAAGAACTGGCTAAAGAAGAAGGGATCCAGATTGGTAAACAGGAAGGAGTCCAGGAAGGAATCCAACGGGTTGCCATCAATATGCTTCGACAAGGGATGTCCATTGATGAGGTTGCCAGCCTAACCCAGCTATCCATGGATCAAGTGGAACAATTACTAACCCAGATCGAAGCACAGTAATTTCCTGATGCCGTGAAACTGGTGGCCAGTGAGGATCAAGAGGTGCTGGTTACCCCAGGAGATGGGAAAGATGGAACAGGAGCCGGAGATCCTGGTAACGGATAGTAATGGAGGATCCAGCACCCAATCTTTCCAGTTGACGATTAGTGATGTGGAGCCTGGGACGATTAGCGGATCCGTCTACCTGGATCCCACATTCCGCAGGGCACTTTCAATTCTCAATAGTTTTTTGGGATCTGAGGCGCTGCATTCTTGACCAGAAAAGGTTCACAGGCATTTCACTAACAACCTTGACTCAGATACTCTATTACAACTAGATCTCAATAGCAAAAGCTCTAATCCTGCATATAGTGCCTGAGGATCGAAATTCTCAATTTTGACCAAAGTCGTGCGGAAGGTGGGCTCAATCCCATCTTCTACAGGTTACGGGGTTGAAGTGAGTATCGATATATTGGCCGGATTTGCTTATGTGATCAGGAAGGTATTCCCCAACGCTCGTATTGTCTATGACAGATTCCATGTAATGCAGAAAGTCATCAAGGAATTCGATAGAATCAGACGACAGTCGCGGATTACAGACAAAGGTGCAAAAAGACTCATTCTTAAGAATCGTAAGGACTTAAATGAAGAAGAAAAGGCAAAACTGGATAGCTATTAACAGCAAAGCCAGCGTCTCAGGCAAGCGTATGAATTATAAGAAGAGCTTCGCAACATCTTCGAGAGTGTGATAACGGTAGAAGAAGGAAAGCGTCAAATAGTCAGGTGGCCAAACCAAAGCCGACGGATCTATATCGATGAGATTAAGACCATTAGGAATCACTCAGAAGGGATCTGTCAATACTTTGCTAACCGTTCGCGCTAGCGGCGCCTTGGCGCAGTGACAAGTGGGATCATGGAGGGAATCAATAACCGGATCATGGTGATTAAGCGGCAAGGGTATGGGTTTACTAATGTAGATAACTTAATGCTCCGCCTCGCTTATGCGAACAGGGCTCGATTATTAGCAGCATTCTGGCCTTAATAGTTCTTAATCACCATGAGTCCAGGAGAGCCGAACATTTTATTGATATTGATAGTATTGAGTATTTTAATATTGATTATTCTCGGTTTATTCTAAAGACAGTAACCAGACAGAAAAATTACAATAATAATGAGGAGATTGACAAAGAAGTTTCACTTTTATACGGTTCTATCTATTGTGGAAGAGGCTTCTATTCGCATCCAAAGGAGGAGTGGGTACGGATGGAGGAGCTAATTGAATCCGACTGGCATGCTACTAGACTTGCTGTGATTAGCCCACCTGGAGGCTTTGTAAGAGTATTACTTGATCTTATCTGTGAGGATGGATATCTTTTGACTATTGGGAATTTAGTACAATATCGAATTAAGCTGGACAGTATCGAATCTAGAGAGAACCATGTATGGTTCGAGGCAAAAACCGTTCAATATGGATATGATAAAGCTGGTGAAACAACTCAGTTGTCATCTCCAGAATTTATGTCAATTGATTGTAATCATAAGAGGATTTTTAGACATTCCAAAGATGATTGGAAGCACATTAACAGCAGCTCAATGCCTCTGATGATTCAAGGAGAAAACGTCTTCTCTCAACCTAGAGAGAGTCACACCAGAGAGATCATTGCTGATTTTATCTGTGAAGGCAAGCTGTATGATGTTTGGTAGTGCATCATACTACATTAAAGAGTATTCATTCGAGACCTAATCCCTGAGTACTGAACTTGCCATATTCGTGGGTGCATCTCAATTACGCAGTGAGTATATATACTTAAGTGATTAAGTAGCAAAAGCACCATTCAGATAGGCGCAGCGATGCTTAAGGACCTTTGGCAAGTTGCTGGCCTGCCATTGGACTCCCGCTAGCTTCACTCGGACCGATCTGCTTTACTAACGATTCTGCCGCGCCAGATCCCACAACTCTCCCCGCAGCTTGCTCTGCCTGGTAGATAATGATCCGGGTGCAATGTTTCTTTAAGTAGCCTATAAATGCACTCTCTCCCCGACAGCGTTGCTGACGCAAATAACCGATCACAGCTTTGACCTATCTCTGCCAGAGCCATTGACAGATTTGGCTTTGTCTCCCCTTGATCCGGAACATTACCCGAAGCTCGATCCAATCAGTATTCTATCACTCTCCTCTTCTGCATAAGCTTCAGCAATCCCCAGCATAAGTTAATCAAGATTTACAAAGCTGAAACTTGTGCGAAAATAACAGTATTACATCGACACCCAGGCGTCAGAAACACCAGCGACGCACGTGATTGAGTCTTGAAATCAAGATGTCGTCTGTCAGGGGATTGGAAATGATTGCCACTACAGAGCCAACCAGAACACGCTTAACGATTCAGGTGGCAGATTTAGCCCCAGGAACCAAAGCAATCCGGTCCCTCGACTGGGATCGCAGCCGTTTTGACATTGAATTTGCGATTGAGAATGGCACAACCTATAACTCATTTCTGATCCAGGGGGATTCCACTGCTCTGGTGGATACATCCCATGAAAAATTCCGGCAGCTCTACCTGGATACCCTGCGTCAATGGGTGGATCCGCGCTCAATTGACTATCTGATCATCAGCCATACCGAGCCAGATCACAGTGGCCTGGTGAAAGATTTCCTGGAAATGGCCCCCAATCTAACGGTGGTGGGCTCCAAAGTGGCCATCCAGTTTCTCGAAGATCTCGTTCATACCCCTTTTAAGAAGCTAGTGGTCAAAAGCGGCAGCCAGCTGGACTTGGGCCAGGGTCATCGCCTGGAGTTTGTGTCAGCCCCTAACCTGCACTGGCCGGACACCATGCTCACCTATGATCACGGGACCCAGATCCTCTACACCTGTGACGTGTTTGGCATGCATTACTGTGATGACTACCTTTTTGACGAAAATCTTGATCTGATCAGTGCCGACTATCAGCTCTATTATGACTGCCTCATGGGTCCCAATGCCCGCTCCGTGCTCTCGGCCATAAAGCGGATGGGGGATTTACCTCCGATCAAGACCATTGCCACAGGCCATGGACCACTGTTACAGCATCACCTTACGGAACTGGTGGAGCGCTATCGCACTTGGAGCCAGGCCCAGGCTAAAACCGACACACTGGCCGTGATCTTTTACCTGTCTGAGTATGGCTACACGGATCAACTGGCCCACGCCATCGGTCAGGGCATCCATAAAACTGGGGTTGCGGTAGAGCTGGTGGATTTGCGCAGTGCCGACACCCATGAAGTGCGGGAATTGACGGGCATGGCAGCGGCAGTGGTGCTGGGGATGTCCCCAGTCTCCGGTCCTGAATCGGCCCATACCCAAACCCTGGTGAACACGATCCTGGCCACCGTCCACGGCAAGCAGGTCTTCGGTCTCTTTGACTCGGGGGGAGACGATGATGAATCGATTGATCTGCTGCGCAATCGTCTGCAGGAACTGGGAGGGCGGGAGATCTTTCCTCCCATCCAGGTGAGATCCGCCCCCAGTGAAACCACTTATCAGCGCTGCGATGAAGCGGGCACCGATCTGGGTCAGTGGCTGACGCGGGAGCGCACCATCAAACAAATGAAGTCCCTCGACAACGATCTGGATAAAGCTCTGGGACGCCTGAGCGGTGGACTATACATTATTACTGCTAAAAAAGGCGAGGCCACCAGTGGCATGCTTGCCTCTTGGGTTGCCCAGGCCAGTACTTCACCACCAGGCATTACGCTTGCAGTTGCCAAGGATCGGGCCATTGAATCTTTCATGCGAGTTGGGGATCGATTTGTCCTGAATGTGCTGGAGGAAGGCAACTACCAGAGCCTGATGAAGCACTTCCTGAAACGCTTTCCTCCGGGTGCTGATCGGTTTGCTGGCCTGAAGACCTATCCGGCTTCCCACGGTAGCCCGATTCTGGCGGATGCTCTGGCTTACCTGGAATGTGAAGTGGTCAGTCGCATGGATGCTCAAGATCACTGGATTGTCTACAGTACTGCAGAATCTGGACGTGTGGCCAAGATGGATGCGCTGACGGCGGTTCATCATCGCAAGGTGGGCAACCACTACTAATCTTGCATCCCCCATCCCCTCTCCGGCAGGCTTATGACTGAGTTCCATTCCCCTGATGTCCAGGTCGGTAGCATCGGTCCAGAAACCATGGTTCTGCGGTCACGCACCTGGGATCGGTTGAAGTTTGAGGTGGAGTATGCACGGCAAAAGGGAACTACTGCGAATAGCTACCTGATCCAGGCTCGCGATACGGCCCTGCTGGATCCGCCGGGAGAATCCTTTACCTCACTATTCCTGGAGGAACTCCAGCAACACCAGTATCCCCAACGGCTAACCTACATCATCCTCAATCACGTCAATCCCAACCGAGTCGCCACACTGAAGGCTCTGTTGGTGGTCGCCCCCTACACCTCTGTGATCTGTTCTCGCCCTGGTGCTGTGGCGCTGCGGGCTGCTTTCGCCAATCACCCTTTAGAGCCCAACCTGCTGCGGGAGGAGGAAGCTCTCGATCTAGGAATCCAGGTGGACGGAGAACGTACCCTGGAGCTGCATGTGGTGCGCGATGGAAGAAGTGCTGGATCTGGGAGAAGGACATGAGCTGCAATTCCGCTTTGTCCCCACTCCCCGCCATCCGGATGCTCTGGCAGTTTACGATCCCAAATCCCGTATCCTCTTCACCGATAAACTCTTTGGAGCTCATGTCTGTGGTGAATCCATCCTAGATGAGCACTGGCGGGTACTCGAGGAGGATCGTCGCTATTACTTTGACTGCCTGCATGCGATCCAGGCTACGCAGGTGGAGACTGCCCTGGCCAAGCTGCAGAGTTTTGCTGCCACGACCTTTGCTCCGGCTCATGGCCCCCTGATTCGCCACAGTCTCAGTCGGGTATTCCTGGACTATCAAACTTGGTGTCAGGAACAACAAAGCCGCGATGTGCGTGTTGCCCTTCTCTACACCTCTGCCTACGGCAACACTGGCCAGCTGGCTCGTGCCCTGGAAAAAGGGATCCAACAGTCAGGCGGACAGGTACAAGCCCTCGATTGTGAGCTGGAGGATCCAAGCCACATTACTCAAGCCATCGAATGGTGTGACGGCTTTGTCATTGGTTCACCCACCCTCGGGGGACATGCCCCCACCCAAATCCAGACAGCTCTAGGCATGATTCTCTCCACGGCAACGAGCACCAAACTGGCGGGCGTGTTTGGATCCTATGGCTGGAGTGGGGAAGCCGTTGATCTGCTGGAAACAAAATTGCGAGATGCAGGCTATAGCTTTGGCTTTGCTCCCATCCGCGTCAAGTTCAAGCCCACCCCAGCCGACCTGCAGCAGTGTGAAATCGCCGCCGCAGAGCTTGTCCAGGCTCTGAAGAAAGCTAAACGCAGCCGCCCTTTGCACCAGACCCTCAGTAATGTCCAGGTGGATCGGACCAGTCAGGCCATCGGACGAGTGACGGGGTCTCTTTGCGTGATCACAGCCCAGACCCCTTCCGGCTCTGATCTGGTGCTGGTCACCTCCTGGGTTGCTCAGGCCAGCTTCAACCCTCCTGGCTTTAGCCTCGCCATTCCCAAGCATCACCCGCTGGAATTGCGTTGGACTGCAGGGCAACCTTTCGTGCTCAATATCCTCCAGGAAGGCAAGCAGCTCAACCGTCAGATTCTCCGATCTGCTCAACCCGGACGGGTTCTGACCGAGCACATGGAAACCCAACGGGGCAACAATGGCGGGCTAATTCTAACCGAGGCCCTCGCTTACCTGGAATGCACAGTACAGCAGACCATGGACTGCGGCGATCACTGGCTCCTGTACACCAGCGTCGATCAGGGTAAGGTGCTAGATGCTTCAGGAGTAACCGCGGTAAATTACGGCAAGCTGGGCCAACGAACCCCCACTCCTGTCTAGGAGACAGCCTCCAGATCCAGGTGAAACACTTCGGCAAACACCTTACTGACCTTATATCCCGAGTCCACTGTTTCCAGGGGATCTTTACGCAAGCGGTGTCGTAAACACAGGCCAATCACTCGCTGAATGTCTGAGATCGTAACTTCCGTGCGAGCTTCTAGAGCAGCCAGAGCTTTGGCGGCCCGGTTCGTAACAATATCCCCCCGCAGACCATCTACATCCAGCTCGGCACACACCGCTGAGATCTGCAGTTTTAACTCCCGCTCAATCTGGATCTGGGGCAGCCGTTGTTGGGCC
>JAAUUJ010000041.1 GCA_012030715.1 Synechococcaceae cyanobacterium SM2_3_1
AGCGAAAATCTCCCCCCTGAAATTGGCTTCAGTCCCGGCGGCAGGCAGTGTGATCTGTGATCCCTGTATCACCATCCGTCGTCCTCAGCCCCTCAGTCTGCTCTCTCCCCAGGTCTTGCGCGTGCTGCAGCTGCTATCCGATCCTCACTTACCGCCAGCAGACAGCCCCTTCATGCAATTTGCTGCGAATGGTATGACCTCCCCCCTCTCAACTCCTCCGGGCTGGTTGGGGGCAGAATTTCTCCTGCGCCGCGTGATCGAGTACAACGGGGATCGCCCAATCCGTTCCGCCAGTCTGGTGGATACCGTCTGGTCCGCCCCTAAACAGGAGCAACCCGAAGAGGGGGGAAAAGCGAACTTGGCACAATGATCGGATGCTGGCCATACTGATCAATAGGAGAGTCACTCACCCAGAGGAGGATCATGGCCGCTCGCACACAGGTTATGGAGGCTGTTGAGACCCTCGGTTACCGCGTGACCCTGGGGGATGTGGCCGCCAGCACTGGATTGGCACTACCGGAGGCCCGACGAGAACTGCTGACGCTGGCCCAGGAGGGAGAAGGACATCTGCAGGTCTCTGGGCGAGGAGATATCAGCTACAGCTTTTCCCCAGAATTTCGCCAGATCCTCAACCGTAAACAGCGACAATCCCGATGGGCCCAGATCCGCCGCAAGATCTGGAATGCCTGCCTTTACCTGTTTCGCATCTCCTTTGGCATTTTGCTGGTGGTGTCAATAGTCCTGATTGCCCTGGCCCTAATCGCTCTGCAGATGGCCAGTCGGGGTGAACAGTCCAATAATCGGCGGGGCGGGGGAATGCCGATCTTTTTCTGGCCGCACCTCTGGGTGGGAAACCCCTTCTGGGCTCCGTATCCCTCCTATCCGCAAACTCGTCAGCGACGGGTTGAACAGCATCGCTCCGACTCCTCTGAAAAAGAGATGTCCTTTTTAGAGGCGGTTTACTCGTTTCTATTTGGTGATGGCAATCCCAATGCCGATCTGGAGGAGGAACGCTATCGGCTGATCGGACAGCAGATTCGGCAATCGGATGGGGTGATTAGCGGCGAGCAGGTGCTGCCCTACCTGGAGGTGGAACCCAATTCACCGCAACTGGAGTACGAGGATTACATGTTCCCGATCCTGGTCAAGTTTGATGGCCAGCCCCAGGTCAATGAAACGGGCGATATTGTCTATGTGTTTCCAGAGCTGCAGGTGCAGGCCTCAGAACGGAAACCCAGACGGGTCCCCACAGTCCTGGAAGAACAACGCTGGCCCTTTAGCCTGGCCCCTCAGAGCAAACTGGTCCTGGCGGGAGGATTGGGGGGATTGAATTTTGTCCTGGCCCTGATCCTGTTTTCAGCGCGGGATCAAGTGGCAGTCCTGGCGGCAGAGTCGGGCATTCTTGCTCTTATCAGCCCCTTGATTGGCCTCCTGATGGCCTATGGCACTCTTTTTCTGACCGTTCCCCTGCTCCGATGGTTCACCCTACGCTGGCGCAATCAAAGGCTGGCCGCTCGCAATCAACGCCGTCACACCTGGGCAGAGCAACTGCAGGATCCGTCTCCGCATCTGCAGACAAAACTGGCCTTTGCTCAGGAACTGGGACAGCAACAACTGGTGTCTGAGGAGGAGACCATCTACTCCACCGATCGGGATTTGATTGAGCAGCGGGACTATGAGCTGGATGATCCCCGTTTCCGTTCCCTGCTCTCCAATGAACCCAGCAGCTAAGGTTGATGGATCTTCCCCAAAAGGGTGAATGGCTGGGAATTGTGGTAGGGAATACCCATGAGCGCTGGGCTGGTTTAGAGAGGAAAAGCTGCAGCAGGTGGATCAGTTCCCCGCAGATCAAGTCCCTTCCTGGCCTGTAGACACCGAGATCTGGGCGGCTGCGGTGGGGGGAGCGCGGTCCCATCCCTCTGCCCATCTGATCACTCTGGCGGATATCCCCCTGCAGAATCTTTATGAGAGCCTGGGGGTAGATCGGGCTCTAGCGCTACTGGCGGCTCAACAGACTGAGCAGGAAGCGGTGCTGGTGGTCGATGCGGGGACGGCGCTTACCCTGTCTGGTGCAGATACTCAAGGATCCTTTCTCGGGGGGATGATTTTGCCCGGGTTGGGTTTGCAGGCTCAGGCGCTGCAAGAACATACGGCAGCTCTCCCCAAGGTTGCGATCCCAGGTGCCTTTCCCCGCAAGTTCAGAGAAAAACCCTGGCGTCTCAATACGGAGGAAGCGATCCAATCGGGGATTTTGGGAATGGTGATCGCTGGACTGCGTTCGTACATCAAGCAGTGGCTGGCTGAGTATCCTGAAAGTCAGATTGTCTGTACAGGTGGTGACGGTCCCCTGATCCACGCGGCGTTGCAGCAGCCCCCACTGACCGCAAAGCTCAGCCTGCGACCCCATCTAGTGCTGGAAGGGATTGCCCACTGCCGCAGCTTCATAAAGACCTCCGAGAAACCCAACCCCCTGTGGGTGCGGTCGTTGACAAAGCCTGGCTTTTAACTTTTTCCAACTCTTCGAGAATATCCGGCAACATTGATTCCTGTGCTTTCCTGACTTGGGCTAATAAGGATGTGTTTTAGATTGCAAAAGGCAGCTGATGACGTTGCGTTACTTCTGGCGCAGGCTAATGGTTGTGGCCACTCTGCTTCTCTGCTTTTGGGGTAGCCCCATTCTTTACGCCCAGGACACCCCAGAGATCCCTCCACCCCTAGAGACTGTGACTCCTCCCCAGAGTGGGGAAGTTGATCTGACAGAGGCTGAGGTTGACAACCCACCCACCGGAGGAGAGGCTGAGCCACCCCCGCTGGAAGTGACGTCTCCACCAGTGATCGAACCTGAGGCCGCCGAGGATCTTACGGACTCTGCTCCTTTGCAAGCACCCCTAGTAGACCCGATCCCCTCCTCAGAGGACACGGTCCCTGGCAATCGCATCGATGGGTTTGCAGTGATCCTGGATAACCAGACTTTACTGGTAGTTAGAGCTCCAGTGGGACCCTTTTCCGCTCAGGAACGAGCTGAGGTCATTACCCAACGCTTGCAACGCTTGGCCCAGGACGACTCGATTGCGATAGAGGATATTCGTATTCAGTTAGAAGAAGATATATACAGTATTGTCTACGACAGTCGCACTCTCCTAACGATCACGCAAGCAGATGCAAGCACAGCAAAACAAGAGCCTCAGGAACTGGCCTCTACCTATTTAAATATTATCCGTGAAGCAGTTCAGGAATATCGAGACAAACGATCGCTGTCCCACATCAGTCGCAGTCTCAGTATTGCATTTTTATCCACGCTGCTGCTGTTCCTGAGTTTAAGGCTAATTATCTGGTTTTCCCCTCGGAGTTTTCGGCAACTGAGTCAGTGGGGAGAGGAGCGAATTCCCTCTTTTAATATTGGACAGATCCGCCTAATGACATCCTCCCAGATCACAGATGTGATCATCGGAGTCTTGAGATTTACCCGCATGCTCACAGTTCTTTCGATCATTTATTTATATCTCATCTTTGTTTTTAGATTATTTCCCTGGACGGAGCACCTGGGAGTCTCACTAACAGTTCCGTTACAAAAGCAACTGGATGCGTCCTTGCAGTTGCTGGCAGATTATTTACCCAGTCTGGGAGTTCTCATCATTATCTGTATCATTACGTACTATACTACCAAGACCATCAGATTTTTCTTTAATGAAATCAAACGAGGAGAACTGCTGATCCCTGGCTTTTATCAAGACTGGGCAGATCCCACCTGTATGCTGGTGTTGCTGGGAGTGATGATCATTGCAATTATGATCGCCGTTCCTTATTTGCCTGGGTTTGGCACCCCTGCATTTCAGGGTATCTCTATCTTTTTAGGATTGTTAGCAACTCTTGGGTCTACAGCAACAGTTGCCAATATCGTGGCAGGTCTGATCCTGATTTATTCTCGGGCCTTCCAGGTGGGTGATCGGGTCAAGATTGGAGATGTAACTGGTGATATTGTTGCAAAAAACATCTTGGCCACTAAAATTCGCACGATTAAGAACGTCTACATTACGATTCCTAATGCTGCTATTCTCGGTGGATCAATTATCGACTTTACAACAAGTTGCCGAGAATACAATACAACCTTAATTCTGAATACCACGATCACTTTAGGTTATGATATTCCTTGGCCAAAGGTTTATGATGCCCTACGAAAAGCTGCATTCGCTACTGAGGATGTGCTTAGTGATCCTTCACCCTTTGTCTTTCAAACAAGTCTTGATGATTTCTACGTGAGTTACGAGCTCAATGTACACATTACCTGTCCAGATCGGATGGCAAAGGTGTATTCACAGTTGCACGAAAATATTCAGGACAAGTGTAATGAAGCAGGGATCGAGATTCTCTCTCCCCATTACTCGGCACTTCGGGATGGAAATCAGATCACGATTCCAGAATCCTATTTGCCAAACACCTACATTGCTCCTGGATTTCGGGTATTTCCTTTTGGTCACTCCTCCACCAAGGAGTAAGGTTGATTTCAGATCCAAAAAATCCTGAGGCTCTAGCCACGGGAGCGGCGGCGTAATAGATCCCGCAGTTCCTTCCAGAAAAGGTTTCCTCTGGTTTGAGTTGAGGGGGGCTGGGTCAAGATCCCCTGTTTGGGACTGAAGAGAAAAGCCAGGCAAAAGAGGCCAAAGCTGACCAGTACGATCGTGGGGCCGGACGGCAGATTGAAATAGTAACTGAGGTACATGCCCGAGAGGCTGGCCAGCATGCCAAACCCAGAGGCCAGCAGCATCACTTGATGCAAACGGGAGACCAGCAAATAAGCCGTTGCCCCGGGCGTGATCATCAACGCCAGTACCAGGATCACCCCCACTGCCTTCATACTGGCCACCAGCGTCAGGGCAATCAGCATCATCAATCCCGAATTCAGCACATGCACAGGGAGGCCCGCCGCCTGGGCACCCACCGGATCAAAGCTGTAAAACTGCAATTCTTTAAACAGAAGGGTGACCACCAGTAGCACCCCAATCGTGATCCCAACGGTCGTGTAAACATCCGCCTGAGTCACCCCCAGGATATTACCGAAGAGAAAATGATTCAGATCCACCTTGGCTTCTTTCTGGATCAGGGTGATCAACGTAATGCCCAGGGCAAAAAAGGCGGAGAAGACAATCCCCATGGCGGCATCCTCCTTCACCGAAGTACGACTGCGGATCCAGTTAATCAAGACCGTACTCAGCACCCCCGCCACAAAGGCTCCAATAAATATGTTGATCCCGATCATGAAGGCAATCGCCAGACCGGGCAGCAGAGAGTGACTGATGGCATCCCCCAGGAGGGCCAGCCGCTGCACCAGCAGATAGGTGCCCATCACGGAGCAGATAATCCCTACTGCCACCGCTACCTGGACTGATCGCTGCATAAAGCTGTAGCCCAGGGGTTCCAGCAACAGATCCAGCATTAAGCCGCCACTCCACCGTGAAAGCCCACCTGTCCGCTGTAGGCGTTGTGCATATACTGAGGCTGCAGGACGTCTTCAATCGGGCCGTGTTTGATCACCTGACGATTAAGCAGCAGCAGTTCATCAAAGTTTTGAATCGATTCTCCTAAATCATGGTTGACCACCAGCACAATGTTGCCTGCCTCCGCCAGCTCCGCAAAGATCTCAAACAAAATGGCCTCGGTTTTCTGATCTACACCCACAAAGGGTTCATCAAAGCAGTAGATCTGGGCTTCGGTGGCCAGAGAACGGGCCAGAAATACCCGCTGTTGTTGTCCACCCGAGAGATCGCCTATGGGACGCTTGAGGTGCTCTAACATTCCCACCCGTTCCAACGCGGAGAGAGCCAGTTGCTTGCTGGTCGAGGCAAAAGGGCGAAACCATCCCGTCTTTTCACTCGCCCCATCATCACCACATCCCAGACTGTTGCCGGATAGGTCCAGTCAATCGAAGATCGCTGCGGCACATAGGCCACCTGATCCAGATGTTGATCAAGGGGGGACCCTTGATAGGTGACCTGACCCTCAGTGGCAGGGATCAACCCCAGCATCGCCTTGATCAGGGTACTCTTGCCCGCTCCATTCGGCCCAATGATCCCCAGCAAACGCCCAGGGTTGATCTGCAGGTTGATCGCTTGCAGTGCCAGTGTGGTGCGGTAGTGCACCGTCAGATCCTGAAGGTGGATAGAGGAGCTAGAGACCGATTTCATAATCGTTTCATATTTCATATAGATAGCCTACCATACAAAAAGTGAACTAATTATGAAAAGAGGATGTAACCATGAAAGCCCTTGCACAGAGGACAGCTCAGGCCCTGAGGATCCTGCTAGGACTGCTGGGAGCAGCTGCCTGTAGCCCTGAGGCAGTGGATGAAAACGGGTTGCCTCAAGTGGTTTCCACCAGCACCATGATCGCGGACTGGGTAGAGGTTGTGGGAGGCGCCGAGATTGAGCACACAGGCATTCTCGTTCCGGGGGTAGACCCCCACATTTATGAGCCGGTGCCAGCCGATTCCATCGCCATGGAAGAAGCCGAGCTGATCTTTTACAACGGCTACAACCTGGAGCCAAAGCTGATCAAGCTCATGAACGCGGTGGGAACCCAGGCCCGCAAAATTGCACTGGCAGAGCGGGTGGATCCTCTGGTCACAGCCTATGAGGGGCGCATGGAACCGGATCCGCATGTATGGGGCGATGTGCAGAATGTGATCCCCATGGTCAATGCCATTCGTGACGCCCTGATCGAGTTGTCTCCTGCGGATGAGGCCACCTTTACGAATAATGCAGCGGCATTCAGGGCAAAACTGGTAGAACTGGATACCTGGGTGCAGCAGCAGATCAATACCATCCCTGAAGAAAACCGCACCCTGGTCACCACTCACGATGCGTTTGAGTACTACATCAACGCCTATGGCCTCAGATCCGCGGGCACTTTAATTGGGATCAGTACTGAAGAGCAACCCAGCGCCCAGACAGTGGCCCGCTTGGCGGACGACATAGAAGCAGCCAATATACCCGCGATCTTTGCCGAAACCACAATCAATCCCGCTCTGATCACCACGGTAGCTGAGGAGGCAGGAGTAACTCTGGCGGAACGGGAACTGTATTCCGACTCGATTGGCGAAGCAGGGGGTGAGGCGGACAGTTACGTCAAGATGATCGCGGCCAACACCCGCACGATTGTCGAGGCACTGGGGGGCAGATTCGAAGACTTTGGACCCGATCGTTGAGATCGACCGTAGCGATGAGCGTTACGATAGCGGGTGAAATTGACCTGGGTTGGCAATGCATCCAATCGGATGGGCAAGGATCAGACTTCTCCTGGGGATCGTTGCATTATCAAGGGGTGCGGTTCAGGCTCAGGTGCAACTGGATGTTCAGTTGGGCAGAACCATGGAATTGGGTCCGGGCATTGTCTGTCTGGCCTGTGACTTTGCCGATGGCGACTTCTCCGGCAGTGATCTCAGGGGGGTGATCCTGAAAGAAGCCAATTTTCAGGGGGCCGATCTGAGTGGAGCCAATCTGGGATTATCGGTGCTTAACTTTGCTGACTTTTCCGGTGCGGATCTAAGTGGAGCGACCCCCACAGAGGCATTTTTCTGGGAAGCGGATCTCAGCCGCAGCAATCTGGAGGGAGCCGATCTGAGTGGGGCCATATTAAGTGGATCAAACCTGCAGCGGGCCAATTTACAAAACGCAAATCTGCAGGGAACCGATCTCACAGGTGCAGATCTGCGGGGGGCCAATTTACAGGGAGCGGATCTAGAGGGGGCATTTTTGAGTGGGGCAATCTACGATCAGTTGACTCGGTTTGATCGAGATCAGGAGGTGTATCGAGAGCAGATGAAGCTAGCGGAAGATTGAGAAGGAGCGCTATCCATGCGGCACTGGGCATATTGGGTTAAGTAAGAGAAAGTAAGCTAGGAATCGAGACCAGCACACACCCTTGGTTATGGAAAACTCTGATCCAGCTCAGACCCTGCAAACCCTCCTCAGCAAAAGTCTCGATCTTCTGGATCCGGCCAGGCATGGGGTCCTGAAATCCGCCATTGTCCGGGTCCAATCCTCCTCTGCGCCCCCCGAATTCGCCGAGATCAAAGCCCTGGGCCACCAGGCTCTCTACGCATTGCAGGATCAGGTGAAAGTCCTTCAGGATCAGGTGGAGAACCAACCCGGCAAGCAGGCGCGGGAAGTGGAGTTGAAGCAACGAGCCCAGACCTTGATCCAGAAGGGGTATGAGGAAAGTTTGAAGAAACTGCGCCTCTGGCTTTCTTCCCTGCATGACTACGATCAGAGCCTGCAAATGGCCCTTGCTGAGTACGACTTTGACAGCTGGTTTCAAGCCAACCTGGAATATGAATGGAATGAGCGCAGCCGTGAATGGATCCACTGGGTCCACAAGGCCGCCGAGATCTTTAAACTCAATCCTCCTCCTGATCCCAAACTAAAATTCCCTCCTGCGCCTCAGTTGCCGGTGCCCCGTTCGGCTGGCAAAGAAAATCAACCGGATAACACGCCTGTCTGGATTGCCACCGGAGTGGGCTGGTTGCTGGGTGGACCGATGGGAGCTGCCGTGCTTGGGGGAGCTAGCTACCTGATTAATCGTGCCGATTCCGCCGAGACCAACCCAACCCCTCCCGAACCTCTGATCAATCTGGAACGGGATCTGGATATTCTAGACTGGTCGCAGGCTGCAGCCCATCAATACCTGGAACAGTTTCGGCGTCGGGCAGAAGCAATCATTGATGACTACATCCCTACTGCTGAACCCCTGATCCATCCCCAGATTCAGGTGAAGGCCATTGATGTTGCCCCCCAGAAAAACCAGCTGGAACAGACCCGAGCATTGGTCCAGGATCTGGAGCAGGTGCTCACTGCCTTCGGGGAATCTGAGACAGCGTGATGGCCAACCCTGCTGGAGGATCCTTGTGGCAAATAAGGATCGGGATCTCTGTGCTCCTCAGCTTACTGCTAGGTTTCCTGGCCTGGGGAATTTACCGTCCAGAGCCCCACCCCGAAAGATTGATCGCCGCTGAGGATCCGCCCCTCCCTGTCGCCCTGGATTGGCAGGCTCAAGATCTTGATCCTTCGCTTCCCCATCTGGCCCGCCTGACTTTAGAGCACTACTTCGAATTGGGCGGGCTCCCTAACCTTACGGATCCGAATCTGCAGATCCAGCTGAATGGCAGCAGCCTGCTGGTCTTTTTGTCACGATCAGCCGCCAAGAAGAGCAACGGGGATGTTGGGGCACGTTGGTTCCCACGGCGGAGAATTTAGCCACCGCCACCATGAAAGCTGCCATCGGAGCTGCCACCCGTGACTGGCGTTATCCGCCCCTGCAAGCCTGGGAACTGCCTACCGCCTCGATCCAGGTCGCAATCGTCAAGTCATGGGTCCCGATCGAGTCCATCCAACAGGTGGATCCTGTGCATCAGGGGTTATTTCTGCGCTCCGGCACCCTCGGGGCTGTGCTCTTACCCGGCGAGGCTCTGACCACCGAATGGCAACTGGCCACGGCTCGACATCTGGCTGGGATCCCAGCAGGAGCAAGGATAGAGCTATTTCGCGTTGAAGTGGAGATGCTGCACGAGTTCAGATAGCAGGAGGGAGGTGAAGATCAAGAGATCAGGTAGTCTCGGCCTGCAGATGTTCAGGAACATAACGAAACGAGGGGAGATGGACCAGTGGTTGATTGAGAAACCCAGCCACCGGATAGTAATGGGCAAACTCAGAGATGAAGGGCGTAAAGCTGAATAGTGACCACAGAAGTAGAGTAGCCAGAAACAGTCCCACTCGATAGGTTAGCGAAAAAGGACCTTGCAACAAACGTTTCACTAAACCCTGAGATCGTGAAGCAGATCCATAACCGATCTGCAGTCGCTCCAGCAATTGCACCTCCTGCTCATGAAAAGTATCCACGGGCCACCGTGATTGGGTCCAGAGGATCGGCAGGCCTGAAGTGTAGAGCCTCCCCGCCCATGTCCTCAGGATCACGACCAGAATGAAAGCTAGCGAACCGGTGTAGAAGTAATAGCGATTCAGCAACTCCAGGGACTCTGGAATGGAAAGATCTGCAAGGAGAGGATTCATGCTGGGGAAAAAGGCAGGCAGGGCTTTGAAGTAAAGCAGGACAAAACTGCTACCCACATACCCAAGGGCGAGCAGGGCATATCGCAGGGGAAACTGATTGATCAGTGCGCACAGGAAGCGAACCTGAAAAAAGCTACCCCAGTCACGGGTGAAAGCATGTCGGGCCTGGGCAACTGGGAGGTAGAACATCACAGCTGTAAACAGCAAAAAGCCGAGCAAGCCCATGGAAAAGCCTGTGGCGGACTCTTCATAGAGTTTGGTGAAGGAAATTTGCCAGCCCGTATACCAGGCCCAGGACCAGATCAAGCAGGGAAGCAGAGTCAAACTCCAGGTGGTAAGAATGCCACTCCATCCCTGCCGACCATTGAGCCAGAAGGAATGAAAACGCTTGTGAAAAAATCGCTGGATCCGATTCCCCTCACTGCTGATCCCTGGCTGTACCTGAAAGTAACGGGGGACAGTTTGTAGAGCCTGGAGATCAGGATGTTGACTACTAAAGTCCTGCCAGGTGGTCGTATCCGCCAGCGGTGAGCATTTAAAGAGGTGTCGATGACTGTCAACACAAACCCAGCGATAGATCCAGCCCAGGGCGATGATCGAGGTGAGCAGAGACTGGCAAAACACTGCCGACAGCCACAGGATCCAAAGACCGAACAATAATCGCTTGCACATGTACACTTACCTATTTCTTTCTGGATGCTTGGCAGGCCTATTTCTGAGGATGATTATTCAACCAAGCTAGAGAAACTCAGCCTATCAGCAAAATATCATCTTGTAATATCAACCTATTCCCAAGCTTAAAAACAATTTCGACACTCTTATAGATAGTTCTTCAAGACTGTCAATAGTTTCTGTCTCTAGAAAAACAACATTTCCAGTTGAACAATCATTAAATTGAAACTCAAATATATTTGGCTTCCAAAAACATATTGTACCAACGTAATTCTCTCCATCAATAATGAGGTTTAAGCCTATCAACAGTAACGGCAAACTCTACGTACACATCATCAGGAGAGTGTCCGAAATCAGGGGCATACTACCATACCATGCACACAAAGTTAACATCTGTTATTCGTGCAGAAGGGGACAGAGGACATGACCCTCAGATCCTTGTTGTTGCTGAGTTGTGTTTAATAATTAAGGCAAGTTCATCAGACATGAAGTATCAGGGGCCTCTCGTTAAAATCTAGTGATCCGTAATCACCTGGCCCTGCATCAGTGCTTGTGTTAGATGATCCAGGGCTTCCATGTCGGCATCACTCACTCGTTGCATCCACACCAGGCTATTGATCTTGGTTTCCTGGGCAAGGGTAAGCACATGGGTTTTGAGAACAGCCTCAACGATTGATTGAATAGTCATGAACACTCCTTTCAAAAGACTTCCTAACGTAAAGAGATAAATCTAATATGACCCAATCCTCTCAACTTGTTGTCCGAGGATATACCGATATCTAGAATTCCAAAGAAAGATCTCGGTCCGTATTTTCTTGTGGTGCTTACTCAGGGGTTACGAGCAGCCGTTGAGGAGATGCCCGAAGATGTGGGGGAATGGATCAGATGACAGGCCACCTGGTGCCCTCCTCCTGCATCCAGCAATTGCGGTTCAGGATCCCCTCGGCAGGAGTCCATGGCATAGGGGCACCGGGGGTGAAAGGCACAGCCCTGGGGAATTTGTAGAGGATTGGGAATGTCTCCCTGCAGGATGATCCGCTGTCGCTGGCTTTCGGCCAAAGGATCAGGAATCGGTGCTGCTGATAAAAGCGCCTGGGTGTAGGGGTGGAGAGGGTGTTGATACAGTTCTTCCTGGTCAGCTAACTCCACAATTTTGCCAAGATACATGACCGCGATCCGGTTCGAGACATGACGTACCACACTCAGATCATGGGCGATGAAGAGATAGGTGAGCTGGAGTCTTGACTGCAGGTTTTGTAACAGATTGAGGATCTGAGCCTGGATCGAGACATCGAGAGCAGAGACGGGTTCATCACAGACGATAAACTCGGGTTGCAGGGAGAGGGCACGGGCAATGACGATCCGCTGACGCTGGCCTCCTGAGAACTCATGAGGATAGCGATTCCCAAATTCCGGTGGCAACCCCACCATGTGCAGGAGGTGCTGAACCTGTTCCCGTTTTTCCTGCCCATGCGCCAGGCCAAAGATCGTCAGGGGTTCACCCACGATGGAGGCCACCGTTTGGCGAGGATTGAGACTGGCATAGGGATCTTGAAAGATCATTTGCAGTCGCCGCCGTACCTGACGCCGGGATTCCCCTCGCAGCTGGGTCAGATCGGTGTCTTCCAGAAACACTTTGCCAGCAGTGGGTTTGCATAGCTGCAGAATGGCTCGCCCTGTGGTGCTTTTTCCACAGCCAGATTCTCCCACCAGCCCCAGGGTCTCTCCTCGGGCCACCTCCAGGGATAGATCATTGACGGCTTTGACCAGCCCTTGTTTTTGACTGGAGTCAGAACGGTGACGCATCTGAAAATGGACATGCAAATGTTTGACCCGCAGAAGCGGGAGAGGCTCTTGGGTGGGTGAGGTGGTCATGATCAACGATGTTCAGATTCCCAAACTTGATGTTGCAAAAATAAGTTCCTCACAGAGGACTGATCACGGATCCGAAGCGTGGGAAAGGGTAAAGGGGGTTTCACTGCCCTGATCCGGATGGGGTTTAACCCAGCAGGCGGCGCTGTGTCCTCGCCCCACGTCTTCTAAGGGAGGCAGGGTCTGCCAGCACTGATCCTTAACATAAGGGCAGCGAGGGGCAAAGGCACATCCCTGGGGACGGATCCGCAGATCGGGGGGGGGTTCCAGGAATTGGCTGGAGTTGCGACTGTCGGAGGCCCTGAAGTCGGGGCAGGCTTTGCAAGAGGCCCAGGGTATAGGGATGGCGAGGAGATTGATAAAGTGCATGTAAGGGGGCGTGCTCCACCACCCGACCGGCGTACATCACCACAATCCGGTCAGCAATGCCCGCCAGCAACGCCAGATCATGAGTCACCCAGATCATGGCTGTGCCCATTTGCTGCCGCAGCTGTTTGAGCAAATCCACAATCTGAGCCTGAATCGTAACGTCCAGTGCCGTGGTAGGTTCATCGGCGATCAGAAGCTGGGGTTGGCAAGCCAGGCCCATGGCAATCAAGACCCGTTGCCGCATTCCTCCAGAAAATTGATGGGAATAGTCCTGCAGTCGCCCCGCCCCGATCCCTACCTGTTCTAAGAGGGTTGCTGCCTGCTGGCGAGCCGCGTGGGGGGACAGTCTCAGGTGCCAGCGAAGCGCTTCCGTCAGTTGACGACCAATTGTAAGCACAGGATTCAGGGCTGTCATTGGATCTTGAAAATCATAGCGATTTCTCGGCCCCTCACCCGCCGCATTTCCTGACGAGAGAGGCTGAGCAGGTTTTCCCTTTCCAGATCACTTCTCCCGAGACTATGCGTCCGGCAGGCTGAGGCAGTAGCTGCATCACCGCCAGCATGCTCATACTTTTTCCAGATCCTGATTCACCAACAATCCCCAGGGTTTCTCCCCTATCCAGGTGCAGAGACAGGTCATTGACTGCATGGATCACACCGTCCTGGGTAGCCAGCTGAACTGATAAGCCGTTGACTTCCAGTAGATGGGACGTTGGTGAATCAGAACAAGAATCAATCTGTGGGGCTGTAGGCACTGAAGAAGCTGTGATGGGACACTCTATCTGGCAGGATGATAGACAGACTCTGGAAGAATTGTATAAGGTCCTACACCCGCGAAAAAAGATTGAGTGGAGTCTTTCACGAGTAAGATCACGCTTTAGCGGTTAGTTCATGGACTGGCTTACGTGCAAAAGGTAAGGAAGATGCAAAATTGTCAAATTCTCAGGTTGGGGATGGTGGCTTTCTGGCTGCTAGCCGTTCCATCTTCCTCAGGCGAGGCACAGCAACAATCCCAAGCTTCTCAACTGATCGCGCAAGCTGATGCCTCTGCAGCAGATACGCTACAACTTCTCTACTGGCAATCTCCGACGCTGCTGAATCCCCATCTTTCCACAGGCACAAAAGATGTGGAAGCTAGCCGTCTGGTCTATGAACCTCTGGCCAGTCTCAATGCAAGGGGCGAAATGATCCCTTTTCTGGCTGCTGAGATCCCTACACTTGAAAATGGGGGACTCACGGAAGATCTGCTGTCAGTGACATGGAAATTAAGGCCCGAGGTTACCTGGTCAGACGGAACTCCCTTAACCGCCCGGGATGTTGTGTTTACCTACAACTACATCACCAATCCAGATGTGGGAGCCGTAACCAGTGAGTATTACAGTACGATTGCCACGATCTCGGCCCTGGATGACAACACGGTTCAAATTACGTTCAAAGAACCCACCCTATCCTGGTTTCTTCCGTTTGTGGGCACGAACGGTCTGATCCTGCCCGAACATGTCTTCTCCAGCTTCAACGGCAGCAATTCTCGGGAGGCACCTGCCAATCTCTTGCCCGTAGGTACCGGGCCCTACAGGGTGCAGGAATTTAGACCGGGAGACATGGTGATCTATGAAGCCAATCCGAAGTTTCGAGAAGCAAATAAACCCTTTTTCCCGCGTGTAGAACTCAAAGGCGGAGGAGATGCAACCTCTGCAGCACGAGCTGTCCTCCAGACAGGAGATGCAGACTATGCCTGGAATACCCAGGTGGAAGTCGCCATCCTGGAACAGCTGGCCGCGACCGGAATTGGTCGGATTATTCCCAAACCTGGTCCCAACATGGAGAGGATCCTGATTAATTTTTCCGATCCCAACCAGGAGGTCAATGGCCAGCGATCTGAAAAGAACACCCCTCATCCCTTCTTGAGTGAACTCCCAGTTCGTCAGGCTCTCTCTCTAGCTGTGGATCGGGAGACGATTGCCACTCAGCTCTATGGTCAGACAGGTCAAGCCACCAACGACTATGTGGTTTTTCCGCAAAATCTGCGAGCTGAGGCACCCTATGAATTTAATTTAGAGAAAGCCGCAGCTCTTTTGGATGAAGCCGGATGGGTGGACACCAATAATAACCGCATCCGTGATAAAAATGGGGTAGAAATGCAGCTTGTGTTTCAAACCTCCGTGAATCCAATCCGCCAGAAAACCCAGGAGATTATTAAACAGACCTTCGGCCAGATTGGAATCGAAGTGGAATTAAAAAGCACAGATGGCAGCATCTTTTTTGATAGTGAGCCTGCCAACCCCGACAACATCGGTCATTTTTACGCCGATCTGCAGATGTACACCACAGGGAATGAAAGCCCCGATCCGACTGCCTATCTGAGCCGCTACCTCTGTGCCGAAATTGCCCAAAAAGAAAATGAGTGGGCGACTGCTAATGTTTCCCGGTACTGTAATCCGGAGTATGATGTTCTATTCCAGCAGTACAGTGGCGAAGTTGATCCCGTAACTCGTCAGGAATTGGTGAAGCAAATGAGCCGTTTTCTGACCGTGGACGATGTGGCGGTAATTCCGCTGGTAGATCGCTTTAGTCCGGCTGCAGCAGCCAACTCCCTTGAAGGTGTTGATCTCACCCCTTGGGATCTGGAAACCTGGAATATCAAAGAGTGGACGCGGACTGCTCCATGACCCGCTATCTGCTACAGCGTCTGCTGATTTCTCTTCCCACGCTGTTGGCCATCAGTGCAGTGATCTTCGGCATTCTCGCCCTAGCCCCTGGAGATCCGATGGGAGAGTTTGCCACCAATCCTGCACTAACTGCGGAAGTGCGGCAGAATATTTTGAAATCTTTCGGCCTGGATCAACCCCTGCATATTCGGTACTGCAAATGGGTGCTGGCCTTCCTACAGGGGGATATGGGATTTTCGTTTAATAGCCGCAGTCCTGTTCGGGATCTGATCTGGCAGCGTTTGCCCACAACCCTGTGGGTCGTCGGGTCTGCTTATACCTTGGGAGCTTGCCTTGCCATTCCCCTGGGGATTCTCTCGGCGCTGAAGCGCTACAGCTTGCTGGATCAGATCACGACAACTGTGGCCTTTATCGGTTTTTCTTTGCCGCCTTTTTTTACAGGTCTGCTTCTGATCATTGTCTTTAGTGTCAAGTTGAAATGGTTTCCCTTTATTTACAACAGTGCGGTTGAAGTCAAAGATTGGTCCAGTTTCTGGCTGCAGGTGCGGCAATCCGTGATGCCCATTACCGTGCTGACCCTGATGCAAATGGCCATATTAATGCGGTTTGTGCGCGCCTCCGTGGCAGAACAGCTCCATCAGGATTATGTGCGCACGGCCCGTGCCAAGGGATTACCGGAGTGGCAGGTGGTTACCCGCCATATTCTGCGCAATGCGCTTATCCCTGTGGTCACCCTGGTGGCGTTAGATGTTCCCAAAGTGTTTACAGGTGCTCTGGTGACTGAGCAGATCTTTCGGGTGCCTGGCATTGGGGCGCTGTTGGTGGACTCTATTTTTCGGGGCGATACGCCTGTAGTCATGGCGGTGACCTTCATCTACGCGATTCTTGTGGTCATCTTTAACCTGATCGCTGATCTGCTCTATGGGCTCCTGGATCCACGGGTGCGTCTGGGATGAATCGAGAAAGGGGGTGGTGTGATTCCTCAAATTGCTGCTGATCCAGGCTCATCAACCCCCGCTGCGGCTCGAACCCTCTGGGGGGATGCCTGGCGACGATTCTGCCGTGATCGTCTGGCGCTGGTGGGAGGTTTTATTTTGCTATTGATCCTGGTTGGCTGTCTGATCGGTCCCTGGATATACACGGTCCCGGTGGATGAAATTGACTTTGCCCGCTCCAGTCAAGGCCCCAGCTGGGCTCATCCCTTCGGCACCAACGATCTGGGGCAGGATGTTCTGGCACGAGTGCTGGCGGGTGGACGGATTTCACTAGTAGTGGGAGTGATCTCCATGCTGGTGGCCATGACTTTCGGTACGCTGGTCGGTGCCCTCGCAGGCTTTTATGGGGGCTGGGTGGATCTGCTGTTGATGCGCTTCACGGATCTATTTCTGTCGCTGCCCCAATTACCCCTGCTGCTGCTGGTCATTTTTCTGTTTCGGGAGGGGATGCGTTCTCTGGCAGGACCGGAAATGGGGATCTTTCTGTTGATTGTGCTGGTAATTGGCGGCCTAACCTGGATGCCAGTGGCGCGGTTGGTGCGAGCCAGTACCCTCAGTCTGCGAGAGATGGAGTTTGTGCTGGCCGCGCGGACCATTGGAGCCCCTCCCCATCGCCTGATCTGGGTCCACATTCTGCCCAATGTTCTCAGTCCAGTGATCGTGGCTGCTGCCCTGTCGGTGGGGACTGCGATCTTAACGGAATCGACCCTCAGCTTCTTGGGGTTAGGATTTCCGCCGGATGTACCCACCTGGGGTCGCCTGTTGCATGATGCCCGCAACTATCTGGAATCTGCTCCCCACATGGCGCTATTTCCGGGGCTAGCCATTTTTATCACGGTCCTGAGCATTAACTATGTCGGTGACGGATTACGGGATGCTCTCGATCCTCGCGTTCGGCAATAACTCTCATCCTCAGCGTTGGCAGTTGGCGTCCCTTGCATTCGGAGCTATGATGCTGAGGTAACTTCAGTTCTGGCGGAGGATGACTTGCTGCTTCCTGCCGTCAGAGGTAGGGTCTTCTCCATGATCCTATCGGGGAAAGCAAGCTTGTGGCCCTCCACAGGTCCTCGGTGCAAATCCGACACTGTCCCGCAGCTGTGATGAGTTCAGGATCCAGACATCCGGTTCTCTCAGTCAGAATGCCTGCTGAAGTGACTGCCTGTTTACACATCTGCGAGGTACAGATGGAATCTTTGAACTTTTTACCCTGGATCATCAGGGATGGTAGAGGCAGCTCCAAGATCCGAGCCGATCTGGGGATGAGGAGCTGACCCCATGACCACTCACACTTTATTTGTTTGCACCACCTGTGGCAGCACCTGGGAAAAAGGCCAGCGGGTGGGTCAAAGCCGAGGCGAGCTCTTGCTAGAGGCTTTACAACCTGCCCATAGCCAGTGGTCCTGGCGAGAGCAATGTCCCCTGCAGCCCGTGGAATGTATGAGTGCCTGTAGCCGCCCCTGCTCAGTGGCGCTGGCTGCTGCCGGTAAACACACCTATCTGTTTGGAGATCTGGCCTCGTCTGAAGCAGATCTGGGTGACGTCTGTGGGGCCATTCTGGATTGCGCGGCCCTCTATCTCCAACAACCCCAGGGACTGATGGCCTGGTCAGCTCGACCAGAGCGGTTACGCAAAGGTCTGATCGCTCGCATTCCCCCGCTCCCCTCGCTATCCTGACGCCTGAACCTACCATGCATAAAATTCCAGTGACCGTAATCACCGGCTTCCTGGGAGCTGGCAAAACCACCCTGATCCGGCATCTGCTGCAACACAACCAGGGGCGCAGACTGGCGGTAATGGTCAATGAATTTGGTGATGTGGGCATTGACGGGGAGCTGATCCGCTCCTGTCAGGTCTGTGAGGAGGAAGAGACTCCAGTCACCCGGATTGTGGAGCTGAGTAACGGCTGTCTCTGCTGTACCGTTCAGGAAGAATTCTTGCCCACCATGCAGTCTCTCCTGCAGCATCCCGATCCCATGGATGCTCTCTTGATCGAAACCTCGGGGCTGGCCCTCCCCAAACCGCTACTGCAGGCCTTCCGTTGGCCAGAGATCCGCACCCGTGCCACGGTGGATAGTGTGGTGACGGTCGTGGACTGCGAGGCTCTCGCCCGTGGACAATGGGTAGCCAACCCTGAAGCGGTGACCCAGCAACGGCAGGCGGATCCCAACCTGGATCACGAAACACCCCTGGAGGAACTATTTGCAGACCAGTTGAATTGTGCCGATCTGGTGCTGCTGACCAAGGTGGATCAGGTGACGCCTGGCGAACGAGATCAGGTGGAAACAGCATTGCGTGCTCGCCTGCCTGCTGGAGTGCGGGTGATCCCCTGCCAGCGGGGTCGGATCAATGCCGATCTTCTCCTCGGGTTCAATGCTGCGGTAGAGGATCACCTGCAGAGCCGCCCCAGTCATCATGACCACGCAGACGATCATGAGCACGACGAAGCTATTAATGCAGTCTCTCTCAACTTTGGCACGGTACCCGATCCCCAAAAATTATTGCAGGGACTACAGGCGTTGGCCCAGGAGCAATCCATTTATCGAGTCAAAGGATTTGTGGCTGTTGGCGGGAAACCTATGCGCATGGTGATGCAGGGGGTGGGGCAGCGGTTTGAGTCTTTTTATGATCGGCGCTGGCAACCTCAAGAACAGCCACGCACACAATTGATTCTGATCGGTGAACACCTGGACAGAGATCAGCTGCTGAACAGGGTTTCTGCCCTCACCCACTAACTTTCCTGCCCGATCTGGTGAGAATCAATGCAGCGGACGGCAGTGAAACCGTTATCATGCCTCTGAACGCATGAAGTGGGCCTATGGCACTTTCCCAAAAGTCTCCCCCTCTTTACTCTGCCGCTGCGGCTACCCGAAAACGGGGGCTCCAGCAGTGGCTGGGGGCATGGAAGTCGTTCGATGGCATTTTGTTGCTAACGGTACTTTTCCTGACAGGCATTGGCGTCCTGGCCATCCATAGCACCCGTTCCGAAAGTCAGTACTGGATCCAACAACTGGTGATGGGAGGCGCTAGCATTGCCCCTTGTCTTATCCTGGCTCGTTGGAATTATGAACGGCTGCTCGGCTGGCACTGGTTTCTCTATGGACTTAATCTTCTTACCCTGATCGCGGTGCTGTTTGTTGGGGTTTCTGGAGGAGGTGCTGAGCGCTGGATTTCAGTCGGTGGGATACCCGTACAGCCATCTGAATTTGCCAAGCTTGCAGTGATCATTACCCTGGCAGCGGTCCTCCACTATTGGCCCATTCGTTATTTCAGCCAGATCTGGCTACCCGTGATGGTGATCGCGCCCCCCTGGGTGCTTATCTTTTTACAGCCGAATCTGGGCACGGCCATGGTCTTTGTGGTGATTCTGCTCACCATGCTTTACTGGGCTGGGGCACAGATCAGCTGGATCCTGCTCTTGCTCTCTCCCTTTGTGGGGGGGATTCTCTATGGTCTGCATACTCAGCCTGGCCTCTACGGGATGATCTGGCTCTGGTTGATCTGGACAGCAGCAATGGGTCTGCTGGCTGCCTGGCAACTTCCCTGGCGACGGGTGGGGGCACTCACGTTTGCAGTACTTAATCTGCTTTCAGGACAGCTCGGGCAGATCGCCTGGCAGATGCTTAAGCCCTATCAGCAGTTGCGACTTCTAATTTTTACCGATCCCAGTAAAGATCCTTTGGGGTCGGGGTACCACCTGATCCAGTCCAAGATTGCCATTGGTGCCGGAGGATTGTGGGGAAGAGGATTTTTGCAGGGCACCCAGACCCAGCTGGATTTTATTCCCGAACAACATACCGACTTTGTGTTTTCTGCTGTGGCTGAAGAGGTCGGGTTTATTGGCACTATTACAGTTTTGGTGCTGCTCTGGCTAATGTGTTTTCGCTTGCTTTTGATCGCTCAGCATGCCAAGGACAATTTTGGTTCTCTGATTGCCATTGGCATCTTTGCCATGATCCTATTTCAGGCGGTGATCAATGTGGGGATGACGGTCGGCCTGGCCCCGATCACAGGTTTACCGCTGCCGTTCCTCAGTTATGGACGATCGGCTTTACTTACTAATTTCCTGGCCGTTGGTGTGGCGGAATCTGTGGCGATGCACCGGCACCGCACCACCTTCTTTAAATGAACTGATCTGGCTGCACTTTTAACTCTCGGGCGAAGAGGGGCTGTTCTGAAACTGCTTTTCCAGCAGATCCAGGAGCTGCTCTCGATCCATGTCGGCCATGCGATCCCGAATATCTACCTGGTGTTCTGATCGTGAGCGGGATGTCCAGCCGTCTCTGTTCTTGCGGCGAAAAGGTTGGCTGGAAGCGTCAGGGCTGGGTTCCTGTTCCTGTAGGGATCGGACGTAGAGGATGCTGGCCATAAAGAGCAAGACAACCGCCGCGATGTAGAGAAGCAGAATCATAGGACTTCGGTTCTAGAATGGGATGACTATTTAGCTTCTAGCATACTTGGCAGGGAACGAGATCGAGAGGGTCATCAGTTAGGAAGCAAACTATGATAATTCTTCTTCAGGTTGAGACCATAGTTGTCGAGTTGAATAACGGATCTCTTGCAGGAGAATGTTAAAGCGTTGATCAGTTTCGTCATGCCGCTGCTCAGATGCCTGTTGCTGAGCCATCAGCTGTCGCATCAGTGCTGCCATATCACCCAGTTGATCTTGAAAACGGAGCTGAGCACCCACGAGTCGGCCAAACCGATCATTGAGTTCCTCGTCTGTCATGTGCAACTCCTATCCACTCCTTACCTCATTTATAGGTCAGCTTGAGGTGGATCTTTAATGGCCATTGCTCAGGAAAGATACACACCATGTTGTGAGTAAGGAAGGGAGTATATTTCGTGTCCAGTGAACTGATCCCATAACGATGAGAAGAGGCAAAATAAAGAAATACCTTCTCCATCGCCCTCTTATGACTCCGACAGAATAGCCTCATATTGTAATTAGCCCCGAGATCCGAAGCGGTAAACCTCATATCAACGGAACTCAGTTCACAGTAATTTGCTGGCTACAGATCTGAGTTAGAGTCAGGATCCTCAGGGTTTGATCCTCAAGCCTTCACCAGCCGTTCCCAGCCCAGAGCATTGAGATTGGCGTTGCGGCGCAGAGGTCGGGTGGCTAGTTCCAGCACATCCAGCGTGTTGCTGAAGCCATGGATCTGGGCGAAGGTGAACTCCACAGACCACTTGGTGGTCACCCCCCGAGCCTCTAGAGGATTGGCATGGGCCATACCTGTGATCACCAGATCCGGTTTCAATTCCTGGATCCGTTGCAGCTGGTTGTAATTATCAGGCTTTTCCACTATGCGGGGATAAGGAACACCCATCTCCTGACAGGTTTTTTCCAGCATCGCCAGTTCAGCCGCCTGATAGCGCTTGTCCATGTAGGGAATGCCGATCTCCTGCACAGTGGCTCCGCAGCGCACCAAAAAGCGCGCCAGGGAAACCTCCAGCAGGTTATCCCCCATAAAGAACACCGACTTGTCACGGATCAGATCCAGATAGGTGCGCACCTGAGGATTTTCCCAGATCTCGGTTTCTCGTTCCTGCAGATTTTTGGGTTCAACTCCCAGAGCATGACAGATCGCCTCAATCCAGGCGCGGGTGCCATCCGGTCCCACAGGAAAGGGAGCCTGGATCAGTTGGCAGTTCTTTTTCCGTACCAGCGCGGTGGCAGTCCGACTCAGGAAGGGATTGATCCCTATCACAAAGGTGCCTGGCTCCAGCGTGGGTAATTCTCCGTAACGCTTCGAGGGTAGCCATCCCGACACCTGGATCCCCTGCTTTTTTAGCTCCAGAGTTATCTGAGTCACCACAGGATCCGTGACCGAGCCAAAGATAACCAGGGGTGGATGATTGCCCAACTCAGGTTCTGGAGCCTGATCCTCCCGTTTGCGACCAAAGTGGAAGAGAGTGGAGAGACCTCCCCGTTCCTGACGTTCCTCTTCCTTCACCTTTTCTGGACAGCGGGCCACCATCGCCGCCAGCACCGTATCTTCCCCCTGGGTGAAGGCATAGTCCAGTCCATTGGCGCGAGCCACCACAATCGGAATCCCGATCTCCGCTTCTAGCTTGGTGGCGATGCCCTCCAGATCCATCTTGATGATCTCGGTGGTGCAGGTGCCGATCCAGACGATCACGCTGGGATTGCGGTCCCGCTTGATCTGCAGACAGAGGCGCTTCAACTCTTCATAGTCATTGAGCTTGGCACTGATATCCCCTTCCTCTAACTCCGCCATGGCATAGCGAGGTTCTGCAAAGATCATGACTCCCATCGAGTTTTGCAGGAAATAACCACAGGTTTTGGTTCCCACCACCAGAAAGAAGCTATCTTCAATTTTCTGATAGAGCCAGGCCACACAGCTGATCGGGCAGAAGGTATGGTAGTTGCCAGTTTCACACTCGAAGCTGAGATTTGAAGAAGGCGTTGCAGTTGTCATAGGGGTCTCGTTTCAGGTCATCAAGCGGATTGGAATAGCGTAGTCAGGGAATTTAGACCAAAGCCGGAGCTTTTTCTGCCGTCACGTTGCTGTAGAAATCTGAAAGCAGGGTAAACAGATCCCGATCTGGGGTATCCTGGGGCACGATCCCTTCTGGTTGAGCCAGTAACTGGTCTGCGATATTCAGGTAGTACTGACAGACAGGCTCCAGGGAAGGATCGGTCTCGGCCATTTCAAAAATGGTTTTGCCCTTGACGCGGGAAATGCGAATGTCTTCGATCAGCGGTAGCACTTCGATCACGGGCATGGGGACTGCCGAGATGTACTTGTCGATCAGATCCCGTTTGGAGGTGCGGTTGCCGATCAATCCCGCCAGACGCAGGCTCCGGGTCCGCGCTTTCTCCCGCACCGAAGCGGCAATCCGGTTGGCAGCGAACAGGGCATCAAAGCCATTGTCGGTCACGATCAGGCAGTAGTCGGCATAGTTGAGGGGCGCAGCAAAACCACCACAGACCACATCCCCCAGGACATCAAAAAGAATGACATCGTACTCGTAGAAGGCATTCAGTTCCTTGAGCAGCTTCACGGTTTCTCCCACCACATAGCCACCACATCCAGCTCCGGCGGGTGGGCCTCCGGCTTCGACACAGGCGACACCCCCATAGCCAGGGTAGATCACATCCTCGGGCCAGACATCTTCATAGTGATAATCCTTCTCCGCCAGGGTGTCGATGATCGTGGGGATCAGGTATCCCGTTAGGGTGAAGGTACTGTCGTGCTTGGGATCACAACCGATTTGCAGCACCTTTTTCCCTCTGCGGGCCAGAGCTACCGAAATGTTGCAGCTGGTGGTGGATTTGCCGATCCCACCTTTGCCGTAAACTGCCAGTCTCACAAGGTTTCTCCTCGTTTCAATACTTCTGCGACAGGGTGCTGACTGCACCAAGCCTGTTGTTCTTATAGTCAGCATTATGAAAGCTATGACGGTGGCTGCAAAGGATTGACTTATGTAAATGCAGGCCCGATATAGATCTGAGGAGATCCTGAAGGCTCTATCACCTTTCGGTATCAGTTTATTTCGCTATGGCGTCCTGAAAAAAGTCTTTTCCCTATTTTAGTTATCTATAAAAATTAAATTATGATCAAAAGAAAAAAGTGAATCTCCACTTCTCCCTCGCGGTTGATCCCAATCTTTTGGATGAACTCTCGCAGGTAGGCTCGCCGTTCTGCTTCACTCAGATCCTTCCAGAAGGGGGCAATCGAGAGGGCCTGGCCGATTTCCGCCAGATTTTCGGGGGGGAGTTGCTCTAGTTGTTTGAGCATCTGGGCGTTTTCCCCCTGCAGCTGGTAACGGCGTTGCTGAGCTGTGATCTCATCCAGGATCCCATCAGCCTCTAACTCGTTGATTTTGCTAAGAATTAATTCAATCTGGCCTAACCCTGCTTCTACAGAAGTTCTTAGATTTTCCAGGGGCTGCTGATTAAAGCCTGCAATGCGTCGGGGCAGCTCCTGACAGATAGAATCGATCACCTGATCCAGCACCGTCTCATAGGTGTGGCTATAGCGGCAGGTCTGGCAGCGAAGATAGAGATAGCGTTGCTCCAGACCCCGTTGAGTTACCTGAACCACCCGCAGTGTTTGCTGACAGTGCTGACAGAGCACCAGACCCGCCAGAGAACGGGGAGCACTTGCCGAGCGACGGGCCACCCCCTGGTTCCGCTTCAACCAGCGATCAATTTGGGCTGCCTCCTGACGCGAGAGAATCGGAGTATGGGTATTGCGAATCGTCGTGCCATCGCGAAAATGCAGATCTCCGCGGTAGACAGGGTTACTTAACCAGCGGCGACCTGTAGCCACCGAGATGCGTTTACCATATTTGCTCTGCAGCAATCGCACTGCCCCTCGCAACGAACCGTAGAGCAGAAAGTGATCAAAAAATTCTTTGATGGCCGCGGCTTGACGGCGATTCAGTGCATAGCGATCCTCTTCGCGCCGGTACCCATAGGGAGCGCGACCGGGAGGGGGCTTGGTGGCCAGACGGTTCTGGGCATGTCCCTGGCAGACACGACGGCGGTGCAGAGCAGCAGGGATCTCCGCCAGCAGTTGCACCCAGCTGGATCCGGTTTGGGGGGTAATCACCTGATCGGGAGCCACCAGTTTTAGATCCACCCGCGCCTGCAAAAAGAGAAGGATGCGCTCATGAATCTCGGCGACGGTATCCCCCAGATCCTCCAGCCGACAGAGACAAAGCCCCCCGAAGCCCCCCCTTCTTCCAGCAATTTCAAGATCTGGCTATAGGTGTGGCGGGCACCCCAGTCCACGAAGACCTCATCGGCCCCTGCCGCCTGTAGACGATCTTGATCCTGGGGATCGGGAGGTCCTAATAGTTCTGGAATGTATAGATAGCCAATCGTGCGCATGCCCCCCTCACTGAATCGCTACGAACCCCGCCTGTTCGATCAGCTCCTGACCCTGATCGGTAAGCAACAGGTCCGCGTAGGCCCGTCCAGCCTGTTCATCCGTCTGATTATTATCTTTCACGATCACAAACAAACGGCGGGTAATGGGATAGTCTCCGGTGCGAAAGGCGGTGACATGCAACCGGTTGCGTCGTGCCGGACATCTTGAAGGGGGCACATAGGATCCTTGAAAGGGGGAGACCCACTCTCCTGAGTTGCGGCCAATCGCTAATCCCTTGACGGTGCATTGAGGAATGACTTCGGGAGCTGAGGCGTAGTATATGCCCCCAGGGTTTCTGGCTACAGCTCGCAGCGAAAGGGTGGTATTTTGAGTGATCTCCACCGTCGGGCTTAATGACTCTCCTTCCAGGACATTCTCAATGAAAAACTCAACTGTCCCCCCTGCCTCAGGATCTCGCGAGTAAGGGGTGATGGATAGATCAGGGCCGCCCACCTCCTGCCAATTGCGAATGCGTCCCAGATAAATATCTCTTAACTGAGTTACCGTGATCCCCTCCACCGCCAAGCCGGGATGTACCGCCACCGCAATGCCATCAATAGCAGTTGGGATCTCCACCAGGGCAAAGCCTCTGGTCTCAGCTTCTGCATATTCCTCAGATTTGAGGGGGCGGGAGGACTGCGAAAAGGAGAGCTGATTGTCCAACAGCATCCGGATCCCTGTCCCCGATCCAGGTGGAGCAGCCACAGGATCGGTGTAGCGAAGCATAAAATCAGGCCACACCGTTTGAATCACACTATCCACTTCCAACCGGATCGGCGCCCAGGTAGTACTGCCCCCATAGTTGAACACTCCCGAGGGAACAGAGGTAACTTCCCGGAAAAACTCTGGAGCCGAGGCATTAGTCAACTGAGACGGGGAGGAACCAGGATCTGAACAGCCGCTGCGATCAGAGGCATTACAGGTTGGTTGTGGATCGGATGAGTTCCTCCAGAAAACTACGAGCTGCCAGGTTCCCCAACCCAGGGCTCCCAGGATCAGGAGGTAAATGATCGGAGGTGGATGCTTGGCCATAGGGTATCCCTTCACACCTCAATTCTAAATATCAGGCTTCCCATGGAACCACCTTGCCATTGTCTTGCCCACAAGCCTGGGAGTACATTGGGGAACTACACCGAGTCATTTATCAAGGGTGGGGTGATGCGGCGGCGTTCGCTTCTACAGATTTTGAGTGCGATCACGGCAGGGGGCTGGCTGATGCAGGGACAGCAGACCGTGGCAGCCAGTAACTATCAAACCTCTTTTCAAGACTGGCGGGGTCAAACTGGGGATTTCCAGTCCTGGCAGGGAACCGGGATCATGCTCTCACCAGCAGGAGAAGTCCTTGTAGATCCCCAAACCGCTCAGCGGGAAGATGATCCCTACGGTCCACGGGGATATCGGGGCAAAAATTTCTATAACGGCAGCACCTATTGGGTGGGAGAGTTCCTCAGTCCTGAGATCACAGCTCCTTTTCCCTTTGTGGGAGCACTGGTCTCCTGGAATGCCGAGACCCCAGCAGGCACCTGGATGGAAACTCTGATCCGTGCTCAATACCAGGGACGCTGGACACCATGGTACAACCTCGGGGTATGGGCGGCAGATACTTCCACCATCGAGCGGCATTCGGTTGCAGATCAAGAAGATGCAGATGCCGAGGTCTACACAGATCTCTTGGTGCTTAAGGATGAGGCAGGGTCCAGGACTTATCAGGTCAAGATCCGATTATTCAGTACATCCCCAGCACAGAGCCCTCGCCTGCAGCGGGTGGGAGTAGCCCTCTCCACGATTCCCGAAGAACCGCAAACTCTACTCGCGGGGGATCCGCAACAGTGGGGGCAGCGGCTGGATGTATCGGGGTGTTCCCAGATGGTCTATCCCGATGGGGGTGAGGTGTGGTGCAGTCCCACTTCGGTGGCCATGGTTCTCCGGTATTGGCAGCAACGAACGGGAGTTTGTGAACCTAATGTCCGGACAGTTGTAGAAGGGGTTTATGACTGGGTGTACGAAGGACACGGCAACTGGGTTTTTAATACGGCCTACAGTGGATCCCAGAATTTCCCAAGTGTGGTGGCCCGATTTAATGCTCTGGCGCAGCTGGAACCCTGGATTACGGCGGGTGTGCCGGTGGTGATCAGCTTTGCCTGGAAAGAAGGGGAACTGGAAGGGGTGGCGATTCCCAAAAGTGCAGGTCATCTGGCGGTTCTGATCGGGTTTGATGCTCAGGGCAATCCCATCGTCAATGATCCGGCGGCGGCTTCAGATACAGAAGTGGAGCGGATCTATCCCCGTCAGCAGTTGGAGAAACTCTGGATTAAATATTCTGGCGGGACAGTTTATCTGATTCACCCCTCCAATTGGACAGTACCTTCTCTGGTCTAGGAGTCCCCAGGCTCACCTAGATCTGCCCTCAGCGATTTCACTTCTTTCTCCAACTCCTGGATCCGGCCCAGCATGCTTTCGATGGCTTTGCCCACGGGGTCAGGCATGAGGTGATGATCCAGATCAATCCCGTGTTCTGTGATCCGGCGGTGATGCATGGGTAATACGCCTCGACCTGGGATCCCCACGACCGTCATTTCAGGAGGAACATCCTGGATCACAACCGCGTTGGCCCCAATCCGGGCTTTCCGTCCAATGGTCACCGCTCCCAGGATCTTGGCTCCGGTTCCCACAATCACACCGTTTTCTACAGTGGGGTGGCGCTTGCCCGGATCCCAACTGGTGCCTCCCAACGTGACACCGTGGTAAAGGGTGACATCATCCCCAACTTCTGCGGTTTCCCCAATCACCACACCACAGCCGTGATCGATAAAAAAACGCCGTCCAATCCTGGCTGCAGGATGAATTTCGATCAGGGTGAGAAATCGAGCAAAATAACTGAGCGCCCTAGCCGCATAGAACCAGCCCCACTGCCACCAGACATGGGCGATTCGATAACAGAAAATGGCATGGACTCCCGGATAAGTGGTGATCACCTCAAAGCGATTACGTGCCGCTGGATCCCGCTCAAAAACACAATCAATATCCTCTCTCACTTTCTGCCAAAACCCTGGATCTGGTGAGGATGGTTCAGGAGATGCAGGATTTTCAGATAGTTCAGCCTCAGGTTTGACATGCAGCTGCATGGAGAGTCTCTGGCAAAAGCAACTGCTAACACTCTAGTGCATCTAGGAAGGGGGAGATCCAGATGGGAAACCGTGAGACGATCAAGGGCAATTCTTATGCGGGAGTTAAGGGGTGATCATGTCTGCTTTACGTCCTTTCCACATTGCTTTTCCAGTTCACGATCTGGAATCTGCCCGCCAGTTTTACGGAGAAGTTCTCGGGTGTCCTGTGGGTCGCACCGATCCCCTTTGGGTTGACTTCAACCTCATGGGTCATCAGATCACTGCTCATCTGACGCAACGCTCCGACACCGATCTGGTGACCAACCCAGTCGATGGGAGACAGATTCCGGTGCGCCATTGGGGAGTGATCCTGACAATGTCTGAGTGGAATGCTCTGGTCCAGGAGCTGCAGCAACAATCAATCTCCTTTCTGGTGGAACCCACCATCCGCTTTTCGGGACTTGCCGGAGAACAGGCCACCTTTTTTGTTCAAGATCCCAGTGGCAATACTCTGGAGTTCAAGGCCTTTGCCAACGACTCCATGATCTTTGCCCCTTTCGACGGATAAATCTACTGACCAAAAAAGCCCCCGCAGGGGCTGGAAATGAGTTGATAAGTTCAGTTGATAATTAAGGAATCCCGAAACAGGAAGAATGTGAGCTTTAGAGAGCGTTACCGCGAGGCAGCACTTCTTCAGGGAAGACAAAGCGCTTGTGCGGCTGGTCCTGCGGCGCCATCCACGCCCCGGATCCCCTTCGTTCAGCAGAATGTTCTTGTG
>JAAUUJ010000208.1 GCA_012030715.1 Synechococcaceae cyanobacterium SM2_3_1
GGAAGATAGCGTCCTGCTCCCAGTAGGGGGCCAGCCTGTTGTTGGGTGCGGCGAGTTCCGCTGATCCAGCACAGACGCCAGCTGCCAATGAGGTGATCCATGGTGTAACCCTGCTTTTCTCTCCGTGCAGCTTTTTCAGCGGTCAGCAGGGCCGCAGCTACCCTGTCAGAATGGGGAGGAGGGGATCCACCCGAGCAGACCGATGCCGTTGCCTGGGACAACACAGGAACCATGGGAGCATGTCTCTTAAGGGTTGATTAGAATCCTAACGTGAGAGACTTTTTCTGTAGAGATCCAAAAGCCTCGACAAAAGATATCCCCTTGAGGTTTGCTGGCAGTGTGTCCCCTGCGTGAAAACCAGCTAACCCGAATGCCATATACACCTGGATCTCAGTCCGAAGCTGAGCGCAAAAGTCGTAACCTGGCTATAGCCAGCGTCATGGTGGTTGATGACAATACCCAAAATCTTAGGCTGCTGGCTCAACTGCTGGTGAACCAGAATTATCGTGTCCGCAGTGTCACCAGTGGGTCGATGGCGCTGAAAAGCATTCGTGCTGACCCCCCAGATCTGATTTTGCTAGATATCAACATGCCCCAGATGTCCGGGTACGAGGTGTGTACCCAACTGAAAGCCGAGACCACGACAGCGGAGATCCCGATCATTTTCATTAGTGCCCTGGATAAAGCCCTGGATAAGGTCAAAGCCTTTCAGGTGGGGGGAGCGGACTACATTACTAAGCCCTTTCAGCTGGAAGAAGTCCTGGCACGAGTGGAGCATCAGCTCACCATTCGCCGACTGCAGCTGCACCTGCGTCAGGAACAACAAAAATCTGAGCAACTGCTACGGGCTATCCTGCCAGAAGCGATTGTAGATCGATTGAAGCAGGCGCAACCTTCCTCAAGTGATCTAACGGCCCCATTGTTGGCGGAATACTACGAAGAAGTGACCATTCTGTTTGCTGATATCGTGGATTTCACTCCCCTGGCGGCCCAGTTGTCCCCCTTGCAGGTGGTCCAGCTTCTCAACCAGATCTTTGCTAACTTTGACCGCCTTGCCCATCAGTACGGTCTGCAAAAGATCAAGACCATTGGGGATGCTTACATGCTGGTGGGAGGGTTACCTGTGCCCCGCAGTGATCATGTGGAAGCCGTTGCCGAGATGGCGCTGGCCATGCAGGAACAGATCCGTCACTATCCGGAGGTTACCTACGAGTCCCTGCAGCTACGGGTGGGTATGCATACCGGAGCGGTGGTGGCGGGGGTGATCGGCATTGATAAATTTAGCTATGACCTCTGGGGCGATGCCGTCAATCTGGCCAGCCGGATGGAGTCTCAGGGCAAAGCAGGTCAGATCCAGGTTTCGGTAGCGGTGTACAATCGCCTCTGTCATACCTATCGCCTGCAGCAGCGGGGATTGATCCCTGTGAAGGGCAAAGGGCTGGTCACCACCTACTGGTTGCTGGGGAAAAAGTGAATTTATGCGGTAGGCATCCCCAAACACCAGCAGAGGCCGTAGCATAAGGTTTAACACTTTCCAATCACTCTTGTTTTTGTCAATGCCAGATTATGCCAAGTCATCTGCTGCCAAGGTCACTTGGAAGAATGTTCACCCACTTCACACCCCTGGAGTTGAGGTCCCGCAATCTATGACCATGCGACTTGGGCAGTCTCCCCCAGGTGCGATGCGTGCCGACATTTTGGCGGTGGGGGGTGCAGAGGATAAAGAGAATGAGAAGCAGATCCTGTGGGATTTTCTGCGGCGAGCTGGGGGCAATCAAGCGATCCTGGCCATTATTCCGGCGGCTTCTGGAATTCCTGAGGTGCTGGGAACCCTTTATCGAAACATCTTTGTGGGTATGGGAGCCGATCCGGATCAGGTGCGTATCCTCGATATCCGCAATCCCGCCGATGCACGCCATCCCGAGGCCCTGGAGTTAGTGCGGCACTGCACAGGCATCTACTTTACGGGCGGGGATCAGGAACGGCTTTCGGAAGTTCTGATTAATACCGAGCTGATGGAGCTGATCCAGCACCGCTGTCTCCAGGGCCAAACCGTGATCGCAGGCACCAGTGCGGGGGCCTCGGCTCTAGGACATCACATGATCTCGCGTGGCTACAGTGGTGAATCTCCGACCCCAGCCATTGTGACGGTAAAAACTGGATTGGGGATCCTGCCCACCCTGATTGTGGACCAGCACTTTCATCAACGCAATCGCCTGGTGCGCTTGATTACCGCCGTCACCTATCATCCCCACTGTTTGGGTTTGGGCATTGATGAAGATACCGCAGCGATTATTCACGCCGACAACACCCTGGATGTGCTCGGAACGGGCAGTGTCACCCTGGTGGATGGTTCTCATATCCAGTCGGATCTACAGCAAACTCCCTCGGATCAAAACTACTGTCTGCTCAACGCTCGCCTTCACTTCCTTTCCCCGGGCTCCCGCTTTGACCTGGATACAATGAAGTTGCTCTGATCCCGGAGCTCCGACTCCGCCTTTCCATGTGGACCCCGACCTTGCTCACCCCTGAGCAGGAAGCGCAGATCGGTCACTACCAGCAACAGTGGCGGCAGGATGCCCTGCAAACCACACCACTGGATCGAACCAGGGTGAGCGCCATCCTCGAGGACGCCTACGCATTGACTGAAAGGGCAGGACCCGCACCGATCTTCTGCCAGAGTCCTCGGGATCTGTTTCAGCAACTCTACAGTTCCGCCACTTCTGAGGTTAAGGTCTCTGCTCAACCCTGGACTCTGCTGGGGAGCCTGGATGTGGTTAAGTTCATCTGGCAGCGCAAGGCAGAATTTCAACAGAACCCCTTCAAGCAACTGGTGACCAAGCTTGAGCGTCAGGTGCAGCAGTCCCTGCATACCCGCTTGCGAGCCCAACGACCTGCACATTTAAGCCTGGAGGATGTGGTTCGACAACCGTCCACCGATCTGCGCCCCCTGCTGGGGGATCCGATATGGGCAAGGGCCAACAGGGACACAGATCTTTCCGCTGATCCATGGGTTTCTCTGGCGATCCAGTTAGATCCATGGGTCAGCTGGTTCCCCGGACGGAGGATTTATACCTGCGCTGGTGCATTGACGGTTGCTACCAACACTGGCAGCGTCAAGTGGAAGGCAGACTTCCCTATCGGTTATTTCAGCCTCTGGTAACCAAAGCAGCTCACCTGCAACCTGCGACTAGTACCTGGGAGCGAGGGGCTCGATCCTTCCTGCAAAATTTCCCTTGGTTGGGCCTATTCACCTCCCAGATGGCGCTGGCGGCCTGCATTTGGATCGACTTCGTCCATCGTGTTCTGGATGTGCCTGTGGATTGGGATGCCTGGCGGTGTCTACAGGCCCTGGTGCAGGAATGTGGCTGGATCCTCTGGTCCGAGGGTGTCTGCTATGTCTGTGAACGTCCAATCCAGATGCATCTGGATGCCGGAGATCGCTTGCATGCAGCAGGTCAGCCAGCCCTAGAATTTGCGGATGGGGATCGGCTTTACTGTTGGCACGGGATTCAGTTGCCGGAACAATATGGTCAACTCCCGCCGCAGGAGTGGTCTCCCCAATGGTTGCTGCAGGAAAAGGACTCCGAGCTCAGACGGATTCTGATCCAGGAAATCGGCTATCCGCGCCTCTGTCAGGAGTTACAGGCTGAGGAACTGGATCACTGGCATGACTACGTGTTGCTGCGCATGGAAGGAGTGGATCTGGAGCCTGTCTACCTGCTGAAGATGACGGATCCCGGGACGGGGGATGGGGATGTGATCCGGGTTCCCCCCGACAGCCAATCTGCCCGAGCCGCGGCCACCTGGATTAACTGGGGCATGGATCCTGACGACTTTGAGCAGCAGACCTGAGGATCCCCTCCCCCTGAGAATGGGTGAAGATTGGTGGGTAAGGCGTGACCTCTCACCGGAATTTTTGCTAAACCTGAGTCATAGCTACCCCGTTCTTATTGTCTTAATCTCATGCCTGTTTCTTCATCTATGCATCCCGTCCTTTCGTTATTGGAGACGCTCACTTGCAGCAACTCATGACCATTCAACCCGTGGATCCAACCTATATTCTGGCTCTGACTGCAGCTCAGGCAGCAGAGGATCGCAAAGGTGGTGATATTGTCCTTCTCGATGTCCGCAATATTTCTACTCTGGCGGATTACTTCCTGATTGTGACAGGTTACTCCCACACCCAGGTCCGCGCCATCGCCCGCGCTATTCAGGATGTAGTCATGGAAGCAAGGCAACTGCAGCCCCAACGTGTTGAAGGTCAACAGGCCGCCTCCTGGATCCTCCTGGACTACGCCGATGTGATTGTGCATGTGCTGCTTCAGGATGAGCGCAGCTATTACGATCTGGAAACCTTCTGGGGAGAGGCCCCTACGGGTTGAACTGCCGCTGGCGGGGTAGCGGATCCAGAGAGAGAGAATTACGGCCCTGGGTATAGAACGTTTCCAGGCTGTGGCGATCCCCGACAAAACGCCAGTGCCAGGGTTCATAACTGACTCCCTGAGAGTTGTCCTGGGGAAAAGACAGTTCATAGCCATAGCGGGCCGCATGGGCTTGCAGCCAGCGAAAGGCGGGAGTAGCTTCAAAACTTTCCTGCACGGCTGTGGCTGGAGCGGTCCCGTCCCCAATGTCGATGGCATAGCCTGTGTGATGCTCACTGTAGCCCGGAGGAGCACTGACCAGAGCCCGCTCCTGGGGCCGCAATGCCTGATCCTGGGCCCTCTGGAAAACAAGTACTCCTGATCGGCAATGGAGCGAAACCCCGAAATCGGGATCAGGTAGACCCCTTCAGCCCGAGCGGCAGCGGCCAGCTCCTGAAACTTCTGGGCGGCAGCAGGCCGTAACCGTACAGCTCGACCATGGTAGGTGCCCACTGAGGCCAGATCCTCTGCGGAGGCTTCTGCATGGGCAAAGTGACCCAATACCGCCTGAGAAGACGGCTCCCCCAGAGATGGATCAAGTCCCGCTGAGGGAGTATCAGGAGGACGGGTTACCGCAGCAGGGGGATAGAGTTTCTGCCGGAACCTGCTGTGTCTGGGGCCGCAAACTGAGCAGCGCAGGAACCACCAGTAAAGCCCCCACCAGAAACGCCAGCAATATCCACCCCCAGGAGCGGCGGCGGGAGACAGGTGGCCAGGACGAACCCAGTGACGGGTGCCGCTGTGCTACAGGAATATCATCGTCCATAACTCTTCCCACCTCCCAGGCGATGGGATCTCAACAAACTCAATCCTGACTTACAACCCCAGATCCTTGAGAATATCACTGGCATGGGTTGCTGTATTCACGCTAGAGTAGACCCTGCTGATTGTACCGGACCCATCAATCACATAGGTCACGCGCTTGGGATATCCTCCCCCATCCACGTCATAGGCTTTCGTAATCGATCCATCCACATCGGCCAGCAACGGAAAGGGCAGGTTGTACTTTTGGGTGAACAGCTGGTGAGAAGCCTGATCATCCATGCTGACTCCCAGGACCACCACATTTTTGCCCTGATAGTCCGCGTAGGCATCCCGAAAGCTACAGGCTTCCTTGGTGCAACCTGGGGTATCGTCTTTAGGATAAAAATAGAGCACCACTGCTTTACCCGCGAAATCTGAGAGCGCAACCGTATTTCCGTGGGTGTCTTGGGTGGAAAAGCCAGGAGCAGGAGTGCCAGCAGTCAAGGCCATGGTATAGAAGTCCTCTGTTTTGAGAGAATAGTGTGAATGATCTTCTGAGCAGACTGCTGCATTTTCAACAACGAGGAGGAGATTCGTCAAGAGCTGGATCCTGATCAGGTCGAGTTCTCTCTCCAGCAGGCCCTTCCCAGAGCAAGAACTACACGGTGAATCCAATCATGATCAGTAAGACAGAACAGGACTCAATAGAACAACGGTTTCTGGGCATGACCCTGGGCCTGATCACAGCTCCAGTGCTTGTGGGTCTAGTTGTGGCCCAGGCGGGTGAACGTTGGCTGCGGGATCTCACCTTTGGCGAACCAAGCTGGTGGCTGGATCAACACCTTCCCCCTCTGGATGAAGCGGCATTGACAGAGCGGGATCGGCAATAGGATCAGCAGGGTTGAACTTAGAAACTCTGGGGGAGATCTGCACCTCCGGGTCAGGCGCGCTAACGTAGTAGCAGGATGTGGAAATGGGGGACCTGCTAGAAATATTGCAGGAGCGTTGAGGGAGAACTAGTGTCCAGAGAGCCTTTGTCTGATGTCCCAAGTTTGCTGTTGTGGGTGAGTGTGTTTATCTCCACAGCAATTCTGAGTTCAGCCCTGGGTTTTGTGCTTGGGCAGCGTGCACTCTCAGGCGTGTCTTCCCCTGTGGCCTCCCCCTCCCAGAACCTCAATCAACCCGGTAGGGTTTCGCGATCCTCGTCAGATCCCCATGGTCAATGAGGCTGAGATCATCCAGAAGGTGAGTGCCTCTCATCCA
>JAAUUJ010000209.1 GCA_012030715.1 Synechococcaceae cyanobacterium SM2_3_1
ATCCAGTAGTTTTCTGTATTGAGAGAATTGGTTTGAGAAACGATCAGAGTGGGTGCTGAGAGGATGATCTGATCTGGTGCTTCTTGTGTCAGAACTGTGCTTTGCTCTGCCAGATCTGAGGATTGGACTAAGGGGACGCTGTTGCTGCCACAGCCTGTAAGTAGGATCAGGAGGATGAGTAAGAGGAGATTGAGCAGATCCTTGATTTTGTAAGCTGCCTGAGGGATTAAATTTGAGATATAGACAGGTTGTGAGATCATAGTAGTTAAAGCCACTGCCAAGTGTTTTTTGATTGAGAGCATATTTACAATTTATTTTAGCAGACTGATTTTTAATTAGATTGTTGCATATTGCCGATTTTCGGCAGCTTATTGTACCAATTTGATAATACAATCAAATCCTCATCCTTTGTTATATCGAGTGGCAAAGGTGTAAGTTGGGCTATCACAGACCCATTTGTTGAGCAACTCATTTTGGCTGGGCTTAGCAAAGAAAAGTCGGTGATCCTATCTGGATCGATTTGTTCCATAGCCTCAGAACTCCAGTAGTTAATCCAGCCTAGTCTTGCGGGTATTGCTGGACAGCTGTAACTGCTAGGATCCATGATTCTAGGAAAAGTGGGTGTAAAGGGTTTCTCTTCAGGGCTTAAAAGTTTTTGGGTGAAGCCCTCTAAATTATTTGGAGATATAGTTCCCCAGTAAGCCTTAAGTGTCTCAGATAGGTCAAACAGTAGATCGAAAGCCACACAATGAGGCAGATTCTTATGAATTTTGATTAATATATACCATATGGGTGTATTTGCATAAAAAACTCTATCCAAGAAAAATCCAGATAATACTATTGATAACTTATTCTGATCATCATATGTCATAGGTATTTCCTTGTTGCAGATTGCCTGGCTTGCGAAATCTAAAACATCTTCGATAAGGATTTCATTGTCATTCCCTTTTATGAATTTATTCAGCTTGACATTAGGGTAATGTTTTTCTATTACCTTAATTATTTCAGCTACTTGAGCTAACTCTAAATTTGCTTGGCAGTAAATTTTAGTAATCAGTCTTTTCATGTTTTTTGTCTAGCAATTCACTTTCTGAAGAACTATGCTACTAAGAATTCCCTGTTCAAGAAGATCATCATAGAATTCTTGATCAGCAACTCCAAACTTATATCCATAGCCACAAGCTTGAGCTAGTGGCAACTCTATTCTAATATCACTTAAAGCGTTTTGTATTGTCCGATCTTTCACAAATGGTTTATAGGTGCTATATCTTTCAGTTTTAATTTCCCAGAGATTGTTGTTTGGGTCTAATGCATCAAAAGATTTTCTACCAAGAGTTGGGTGCTCTGCTTCTATATCACTTCCTGGGTGAATGTTGGGTGGAGCTAAATCTGCACAAGCGTTATGAACATCATCTCCACCTCTATGGTAACCAAGTGGATATATATTACATTCTTCTGGAGTAGGAGATGGCTCTGGCTGAGGACTGCAGGTGGGCTGAGGCTGAGGAGTTGGTAGCGGAACAGGTACTGGATCAGGCTTAGGGCATGCATCCGGCAAATTAAGGCATTTCTCTAGGTGTTCCTTTTTCTCCTTCAGATCTAGATCCTCTATAAACACCTCTGCCTCTCTGATTGTCGGTCTAAACTCTGTATTGTCTAAATTGTCTAAAGCTTCCATATGGATATGGTACGCAATATATCCACCCAAAACTATTACAGCTATGGAGACTGGGTTTAGAGGAATTGCTATCAGACTATACGAGTCTGTTGCGCTTGAATTTTGATAGGAGGAGAAAGGGCTATCTAGTAACCAGCTACTCATTAATCCTGCCAGAGCAAAATTTGTCTCGCCATTGATCCTTACTGTTGCTTGCTCTGACGAGCCCATTTCAGTTTTTTCTAGTGCTAGATCGTTCTGTATCCCCGCTCCTAGTGTGTCCACGCTGATTTCCCCAGTAGTGGTTAATCCTCCCATCACTATCACCTCTTGTTGCTGCCGATAGGTCATCATTAACAGACCCGAGGCATCAATAGAATCACTTAAACTAGAGGTCCACTGCCCTCCCTCCACATTTGCTTCCTTGCTCCAGGGATTGTCTTCTGTCGGATCATAGATAATCGTTTCTGTAAAGCTATCCTTGTCGTAGCTGTAATGGATCTCACTGTCTTGGTAGAGATTGATGGCTGAGGTGGCTTTGAAATAAGAATCAACACCCACTGTAACCGTTACAGGAATTGGGCCTACTGCCACAATGATGGAGTAACTATTCTGCGCTGCCTCAATAGGAAGTCGAGGAGCTCCTTCCCACCAGTCATAGTTCCCTTCGGTTCTCAAATTGGCATCCAATGCAAAGGAGCCACTTTGGGTTAACTGGAAACGTCTGATTCCGATATCCTGATCTTTATCGAACTCGATAGTGCCGTTATAGGTGGGTTGCCACTCAACATCTGCCGATGCTCTTACGGTTAATCCCTTCTGGATAGGCTCTCCAGCCTGCACAAATCCCTCAGCTTTTGGCTCTAGCTGATCGGCAATATGGAATGGCTCTGCAGGGATATCGACAATCGTGACTTCCCCTGTCTCACCACTCCAGTCCACGGTCTGCTCAAAGGTTGCCGATCCCCTCTCAATCACCTCTTTGGGTAGAGCAGGATCCACGTTCAAGCTCAAGACTCCCTCCACCCGATCCAGAGCCGTGATCTTCACGGGCGGGACCGTCCCAGTCGCTCCCAGCACCACATCCCCCACCCGCAGAGTCGGCAGCATCAGATCCTCCCTGATCCTCAGCACCCCTTGCTCCAGATCCAGACTTTCCACCAGATCCGTAGCTGCATCGGGCAACACCTTGACATGAGGAGCCACGATCACATCGGGGGTGGAAACGGTAAACGAAACGCTTGCCTGCTGGGATCCAGCTGATGCTGTCAGGGTTTCTGGTTTGACTTCTTGAGCTGCATACACCAGCACCGGACCTGTTCCCCGCACTGTCCCCGCCTGATCCACCCACTGGATCTGAGAGGAAATATCTCGCCCCTGTTGATCCCCTGCTACAGCTGTCAAGGTCAAACTCTGGCCTACCTGCAATGGAGTTCCATCCACCTCATCGGCATTGGTGATGATCAGGGCATTCGTCGGTATTTCCACAGGAGGTGTGGGAGAGGATCCAGGAGAGGGTTGAGGGGATCCACTCGGATCAGGAGTTGGTAGCGGACTAGCAGGCAACCCATTACAGAGCAAGCCATTCAGGTAAAACTCAGTAGGAGTCACCCCTCCTCCGGTATGACTGGCATTGAATCCCAGATCCACTTCTCCATCGGTGGCAATCGTGGCATTCCAATCCAGATTCGTAACCTTGACCTCACGACCCGTTTGGTTTACCTGCCCATTCCAGAGATTGGTGATCTGCACTCCTTCCACCGGAAAAGCCCAGGACAACTCCCAATCCGTGACCGCAGCCCCCAGATTATGAAGGGTTAGATCTGCTACAAAGCCCTGATCCCATTCAGATCGGATCTTGTAATCCACATCACAGGCTGCGGGTAAGGGGATCGGTGTGGGCTTACTCAAAGATTCTCCATTCAGGCTAAATGCCGAAGGGATCACGTCTGTTCCCCGATAGCTTGCCTGGAAGCCAAAGTTTACCTGCCCATTGCTGGGGATCCGCGCATTCCAGCCCGCATCCGCAACCGTGACATTGGCCCCATTTTGAGTCAGCTTGCCGTTCCAGAGATTGGTAATCCGGATCTGGTTGGAGGGAAAGATCCAGCTGAGGGTCCAGCCATCGATGGGATCTCCAAAATTCTCAATGGTGATGTCTGCAACGAAGCCATCCTGCCACTGAGAGCGGATCGAGTAGCTCACCTCAAAGGTGGACTGAGCATCCATGAGGCTCACAGACTGGATCTCACTCGAAATCGAGCCACCTGGATCTTGGGAGGGATTCACAGAGATCGGGTTATCGCCAGTGCTGCAGGAGATCAGCACGAAGAGCATCGTGACAAAGAGGCTAAACCACCGCAAAATCTGGCGCACCCAGGATCGCATAAGAACTCCCCACAGCTTTTAACAAAAAGCAGCTCAGATCAAAGATATTCAGTTAGCTCATCCCCATAAACTGATCGGGCTGAGCAAGCAGAGATTAAAGACAAGAGAACTTTAACATAATCACTTCAGATGACAACCCCGCAGAAATACTAAATAATGATGGGATGATCCGTATGTGAAAATAATCTATACTCTGTCATTGCCCATATTTAGTGCCATGAGTCAGCCATACGCTAGCAGTAGTGTTCCCAAGTGTTCCCATACATCACCTGTCCTGAGAACTTCGATTTCCTATAGTCAGGACTTGTTGACCAACTTGAGTTTTGTTAAGAGTCTGTCTATTCCCCTCAAGTCATAGTTGTCAGAAAGAGAAAAAGAGATTCATGAAAGTCTCAGTGCCTCGCCAACTCATCTCCGTAGGCTTCAGTGGGGCGGCACGGAGTTAAAGAAAGGCTCTAGTGCCCCTGGTGCGAAACTCGTTGAAGTACGTGCCCTGCGATGAGATCCGACGGGTGAACTACACGACAAATATGATTGAATCGCTGAACCGTTCGTTACAGAAAGTGCTCAAGACGAAGGGAAGTTGTCCCAGTGATAAATCCGTGATGAAACTGATGGATTTAGCGTTGAAGGAGATCTCGCAGAAATGGACGATGCCTATCCAGCATTGGCAAGCAGCCATGAGTCGATTTGCCTTCGCGCGAGCGTGCCGGAGGCACATCAAGTATCCAGGACGCCTACCAGAATGATGGATCCCTGATTACACAAAATCTTGACCCTGTTGTAGAGCTAGCTCAAGCAATCCGCAGCTGTGAGTCTGGATCAAACAAATGGATCCGCTCTCGATCTAGCAGCAGTTCCACCGGATTTTCCGGCTGCATTTGGGTGCGGGCATTGACTCGCATCAGGAATTCTTCCCCCCCCAAAGAGAGCCAGGTGCAGGATCACTTCATGCCCTAGCAACTCTCGCCTGATCACTTTTGCCTGGAAGGGAACAGCATCAATGGGATGGGAGAGGAAAGCCGGATCGTAGAGATCTTCAGGACGGATCCCCAAGATCATCTCCCCAGTTGAAGAGCGATCCAGTTGCTGTAACGAAGTCCTCAGGGTATCCGGCAGTAACAACTTGAATCCTTTCCCTTTCAGCCAGATCTGTTCTCCCTCCTGACTGACCAGAACCTGAAAGAAATTCATGGAGGGGCTCCCGATAAACTCGGCCACAAACCGATTCGCAGGGTAGCGATACAGCGTTTCGGGACTGGCCACCTGCTGCAGGATCCCCTGTTGCATCACAGCAATACGGTTGCCCATGGTCATGGCCTCCACCTGATCATGAGTGACGTAAACAAAAGTCTTGCCCAGTTGCTGGTGAAGTCGTGAGATCTCAAAGCGAGCCTGGACCCGCAGACGGGCATCCAGATTAGAGAGGGGCTCATCCATCAAAAAGACCGCCGGATTGCGCATCATGGCACGGCCCAGGGCCACTCGTTGCTGTTGTCCCCCCGACAAGGCTTTGGGTTTGCGCTCGAGCAGCGACTCGATCTCCAGTCGTCTGGCAATCCCCTGCACACGGTGCTGGATCTCGGCTCTGGGGGTTCCCCGCAGCTGCAGGGCAAAGGCCATATTTTCTGCCACGGTCATGTGAGGATAGAGGGCATAGGACTGAAAAACCATGGCAATATCGCGATTCTTGGGAGGAATAGCATTGACTTTGCGCTCCCCAATGTAGAGATCCCCCGAGGAAATGGTCTCCAGACCCGCTAGCATACGAAGTGAGGTGGTTTTGCCACATCCAGAAGGACCCACAAACACAATAAACTCGCCCTCGGCAATCTCCAGATTGAGATCCTTCACCGCCAGGGTTTCTCCAAAGCGTTTGCTGACATGATCGAATATAACTCTGGCCACACTGCCCTCTTCACCGCCCTGATCCAGCGTAGCTGGCAGGAATGGGTGACGGTACTGATGTATTTGATGTTGCTGGGAGTTGCCGTCTGGGGTGTCCTATTCACCTAGGCACCGACAACACAGTTTCTTCTCTAAAGTTGGCAGTAAAAAGGGAGGGGCTGTTCTCGATCCCTCCCTCACCTTCAATATTCAGGCAAGCTTATCGAAAAGTTTTTGAGACAGTGATCCTCCAGACCCTGTCAGCATCAGCAGGGATCACCTGCACGATCAGGGAACGCTTGTCCAGAGATTGAACTTTACCAACCTCACCCAGATCGGTGATGACTCGATCGAGCAGTTCGACGGCCCGATCACGGTGTTGATTCTCGCGGCCCCGCAGACGCACCAGAAATTTAACGGAGTTCCCCTTGGTTAACCATTCGGTGGCCTTATCAATGCGGATCTGGTAGTCAGACTC
>JAAUUJ010000210.1 GCA_012030715.1 Synechococcaceae cyanobacterium SM2_3_1
CTGATAATCCCTGAAACCTGCAGCTCGTTGGCTACACCCTGCCATTCCCGCTCGGGGCAAAAAGGGGCGCAGGTGAGCTATTGCTTCGGAGCGCATCACAACTCCATTGCGGACCAGGCGACGAACTTCATCGCGGATCGCTTCAACTGCATAGCCGGTGGGAGAAAGTACAGGCATGAGGCTTCCTTGAAAGCAGGATGGAACGAAACAGCTGACAGAAGTGGCTCGGTGACTGGTTGAGCAATCGCTGGCTAGACCATTCACTAAGTTGGATAACTTACTCTCGCAGAACCATCATAAATCCTTCTTTGATTTCGTAGCAACCGCTACAAATAATCTCTGGCTCAATGCCTTGCCGAATCAGGGTTTGGACGGATTGTTCCCTGAGGAATTCTGTGGATGAACCTGAAATTGTGAGCAGGATGATTTAATGTTTAATATGAACTCTTTAAGGGTAATCATCGCTACTTTCCCCGAACATAAATACTGAAGGCGTCTCCAGCGATCCCGCGCCTGAGCGGGTAAAGCAGAGATAGATTAAGGAAGCAGTTTTGGATGCCTGGATTTGGAGCAGCTTCCCCTAGAGTTGGAGAACTTGGAGGATCTGGAGATCCTGCCGCCACCAGAGTGTCTGGAGGTTTGGGTGGATGCCCCGCGCAGCAGTGGCTGCTACACCTACCGTGTTCCAGCCGGAATCCAGGTGCAGGCGGGAGATATTGTGGCGGTTCCCTTTGGATCGCAGCTTCTGAATGGGCTGGTTCTCAAAATGCAAACTGCTTCTCCTGAATCGCTGGAGCAAGCCAGGATCCGGCCTGTGGCGGAAGTGGTAGCTCAGGGCATTCTGCCTCCTCAATTTTGGCCCTTGCTGCAACAGGTGTCGGCCTACTATCTGACGCCCCTAACGCAGGTGTTAAGAGGGATCCTGCCTCCAGGGTTACTCAGCCGCCGTCAGCGTCGTTTTCATCTGATCGCCAGTGGGTTGCCTCAAGCCTCAACCCTATCGACCTCAGCCCAGGAGATTGTGCAGTTGTTGCAGAGCCGGGGTGGAGATCTGGCGTGGCTTTTTATTAAGCGTCAGCTACCCCAGGCAGAGCAGGGCCTCAAGGAATTGCAGCAACAGGGATACATCAAAAGCTATTGGCGGGAGCAGGCTTCTCCGCAACCGAAACGCCAGCAGGTGGTGATCTTGAGGGATCCGAGTCTGGAAGGGTTAAGCCCCCATCAACGCGATGTGCTGCTGCAGTTACAGCGTCAGGGAGGAGGGCAGCGGTTCACTGACTTGCTTCACCAGACTGGGTGTAGTCGCAGTGTGATCCAGGCTCTGGCTCGCAAAGGCCATGTGTTGATTCAGGAGCAGGAGCAGATGCGCACCCTGAGCAGCCCTGATGTGGCACGGGATCAGGCCAGAGTCTTGACACCAGAGCAACAGGAGGCGGTGGAGCAGATCTCAGCCTGTTTGGGACAGAGGCAGACGTTTTTATTGTTTGGGGTAACGGGGTCTGGAAAAACGGAAGTCTACCTGCAAACGATTGCGCTGGTGCTGGAGAAAGGTCAATCGGCGCTGGTGCTGGTACCGGAGATCGGTCTGACGCCGATGTTAACGGATCGGTTTCGGGCTCGCTTTGGGAACAAGGTTCTCATCTACCACAGCGGTCTTTCGGTGGGGGAACGCTACGACACCTGGCGGTTGATGTTGCAGTCTGGACCTCAGGTGGTGGTGGGGACTCGCTCTGCCATTTTTGCCCCGCTACCGCATCTGGGGTTAATTGTGCTGGATGAGGAGCATGACGACAGTTACAAACAAGATCAGCCTCAGCCCTGCTATCACGCTCGTACAGTAGCCCGCTGGCGCTCCCAGATTCATGCCTGTCCTCTGGTGCTGGGATCCGCAACACCCGCGGTGGAAACCTATGCAATGGGACAACACCAGGAACTGACCACCCTGCGGTTGGCTGAACGGATTGCAATGGAACCGCAACAGCTTGCTCCATCCATGCCTCCGGTGACGCTGGTGGATCTGCGCCTGGAACTGGAGAAGGGCAATTATTCCATTTTCAGCCAGGCATTGCAGGAGGCTTTGGACCAAGTTTTGCAACAGGAACAGCAGGCGATCCTGTTTGTACCACGACGGGATATAGCACCTTTGTTCTCTGTCGCAGTTGTGGCCTGGCTCTTAGCTGTCGAGACTGTGATGTTTCCCTGACCTTTCATCAGGTGGGAGAACAGCTCAAATGTCATTACTGTGGTTATCGCCAGCCCCTGGTCAAGGTTTGTCCTGACTGTGGATCTCCTTACCTGAAGCAATTTGGCAGTGGTACCCAGAGGGTGGTAGATACACTGCAGCACCACTGGCCAGAGGCCCGGATCCTGCGGTTTGATAGTGACTCTACCCGTCAGAAGGGAGCCCATCGCGACCTGTTAGATCAGTTTGCCGCCGGGGAAGCCGATATTCTGGTGGGCACTCAAATGCTGACCAAAGGACTGGATCTACCCGGAGTAACGTTGGTGGGAGTGGTGGCCGCCGATGGCCTATTGAATCAGTCGGACTACCGCGCCACGGAGCGATCGTTTCAGCTACTCACTCAGGTGGCAGGTCGGTCAGGCCGGGGTCAGGATCCAGGTCGGGTGATCATCCAAACCTATTTACCTGAACATCCCACCCTCAAAGCTGTACAAGCCTACGACTATGGGGGGTTTATCGAAACGGAACTGCAGGCACGTCAGGAGGCAGGCTATCCACCCTATCGTGCCCTGATCCTTTTGCGTCTGAGCAGTCGAGCGCCGGAGCAGGTTCGCCACTACTGTGAAAGCCTGGAAACCCAACTGCAAGGGATCCCCGCCGAGATCCTGGGCCCCTGTCCAGCTCAGGTGGAACGGGTGAGTGGCTGGTACCGCTGGCAGATCCTGCTCAAGCAACGGCAGGGGGAATTGTGGGATCGAGAGAAGCTGGACGAGATCCTGAAGCAGATCCGACCTCCCTCTGGGGTGCGCTGCAGCATTGATGTGGATCCGTTGCGGATCTTATAACCTCAGCCATTTTGATAAGGCTTTCTCAGGGGAAGCAAGCTGGTTGAAGGAAGTGTAGTAATAATCTTCCCAGTTGTCCTGAGGCAGTCCAGAAAACACCATCAGATTAAGGGGATATTTCTCATTGTCTGTACAGCGACGAAAATCATCCCTAAATAAAAAGATAGGTTTTTGCAAGGCAATGGCAACGCCCAGTCGATCATCACCCCCTCATCGGGAGGTGTCCCATTCACGATAGCGAAGAGACCCTCACAGTTTCTGACGTCATTGAGATCAGATTGGGCTACCTGATAGGCCCATTCCTGATTAGAAAAATCGATCTGATTATTGCGTTGAAAAGGCTCCCAGACCTCCGCTCCCAATGATTCCAGTTCTTGGATCAGTAGGGGTAACACATGGAGTCTCTCCTGTTCCGAGAATCCGTAGGGGCTTGCCAGGTAAAGTGTTTTTTTCATAAAGACTCTTTCTGTTGAGCATCCATGAGGATATGTCAGCAACCTTATCACCCGACGTTTGCAGATCTAGCTGAGCAGGAGCATCCTTTCCGGGCTCAGACATTCTGTCTTGTGGGTGGGAGAGCGGTGGGGGAGATCCAGTGGACGTTACTATGAGTGCAATTGGAGATACAACGCGTTCAGGAAGGTCATCCTCTATGGCTATGCAGCTGGGTCCATTTCCCATTGATCTCGGAACTTACAAAACCATCAGCCTGGATCCCACGGTTCCCCGTCTTAATGACGAACAACGGCAGGCCCTGCAACACAACATCAAGCTCTGCCGCGATGCCATTGTCTTCTTTACCGCCACCGGTGCTGCGAAGGGTTTGGGAGGCCACACCGGCGGTCCCTATGACACGGTGCCCGAGGTAATGATCCTGGATGCCCTCTTCAAAAGCCAGCCGGATCAGTTTGTGCCGATCTTCTTTGATGAAGCCGGACACCGGGTGGGAACCCAGTACCTGATGGCTGCCCTGGAGGGATCTCTACCCGCCGCTGAACTGATGAAGTACCGCGAAGCCCATGCGCATCTGCCGGGTCACCCCGAGTTGGGCCTTACCCCGGGGGTCAAGTTCAGTTCCGGTCGTCTGGGTCACATGTGGCCTTTAGTGAATGGGGTGGCGCTGGCCAATCCTGGCAAAGCGGTCTTCTGCCTTGGATCCGATGGATCTCAGCAGGAGGGCAATGATGCCGAAGCTGCGCGTCTGGCAGTGGCTCAGCACCTGAATGTGAAACTGATCATTGATGACAATGAGTGTCACCATCGCCGGACATCCCTCCAAATGATATGGGGGGGCTTCAGTGTCCGCAAAACTCTGGAGGGGGCATGGCCTCAAGGTATTGGAAGGCAATGGCGAAGATCTGGACATGCTCTATACCCTGATCTGTGAAGCCATTAACACTCCCGGGCCGGTGGCCGTGATTAACAAGCGACCTATGTGCCCTGGCATTGAAGGTCTGGAGGGATCCAACCATGGCCATGACGTCATTTCTGTGGATCTGGCGGTGAAGTACCTGGAAAAAGCAGGTCGACCTGAGGCGGTGGAAGTTCTCAAGTCCATTCCGAAAGCCAAAAATCCCTATGTTTTTCAGGGATCATCCGAGAAAGTGGGCTCCAATCGCAATGTGTTTGGAGACACGATTGTCGAGATCCTGGGGGGCATGTCGGAAACGGAGCGCAAGCAAAATGTTTTGGTGGTTGACAGTGATCTGGAGGGCTCCTGTGGCCTGGCCCAAATCCGCAAGGCTCATCCAGAAGTGTTTATCAGCGGCGGTATTCAGGAGCGGAGTAACTTCTCAGCCGCTGCAGGCTTTGGCATGGAGAAGGGCAAGCAGGGGATCTTTGCCACCTTCAGCGCTTTCCTGGAAATGTGTGTTTCCGAGATCACGATGGCCCGACTTAACTACGCCAATGTGCTCTGTCATTTTTCCCATGCTGGCGTAGATGACATGGCAGATAACACCTGCCACTTTGGCATCAACAATATGTTTGCCGATAACGGCCTGGAGGACGGCTATGAAACCCGCCTTTACTTCCCTGCCGATGCCAACCAGATGAAAGCCTGTGTGAAAACCGTCTTCCCGCAGCCGGGTCTACGCTTTATCTTCTCCACCCGTTCCAAGGTGCCCATGATCCTCGATCCTCAAGGACACGAGAGGTTTGCGGGTGACTACACCTTTACCCCCGGTCAGGATGAAGTGGTGCGGGAAGGCAATGCGGGCTACATCGTCGCCTTTGGAGATACCCTCTACCGGGCGGTCGATGCCGTAGAGCGGCTGCATCAGGAGGGGATCCCCGTGGGTCTGATCAACAAGCCCACCCTGAATGTGGTGGATGAAGCGATGATGGCCAAGCTAGGAGCGGCACCGTTTGTGCTGGTGGTGGAATCCTTGAATCGCCGCACAGGGTTGGGCAGTCGCTTTGGTAGCTGGTTACTGGAGCGGGGCTACACCCCCAAATATGCCTACCTGGGTACCCATCGTGAGGGCTGCGGCGGACTCTGGGAACAGTTCCCCCACCAGGGTATTGATCCTGTCGGCATCATGGCCAAGGTGAATGAACTGATCCGCTAACCCTCCTGGCAAGTACATATCAGGTGGGTTCTGGCAAGGATCCACCTTTTTTGATCTTTGACCCAGCAGGAATCAAGTTCGTTCTGCCAGGGTCACCGCAGGAGTGGCTGGCATTTCTGTTCCAGAGTAGGACTCGATCCAGCGTAAAAAGATCTCCACCCCAATCCCTAGAGCAGTTTCATCAAAATCAAAGTGGGGGTGATGATGGGGATAATTGAGACCCAGCTGCGGATTTGCTGATCCGAGAAAGAAATAGCACCCAGGGACCTCCCGCAGGAAGTAGGACATATCTTCGCCTCCCATGGTCATTTCCGGTACGATCTGAGCCTCGGTTCCTAACACCTGCCGAGCCACAGCTTCCACCTGCGCCGCTACCTTTTCATCATTGAGAACCGCAGGATAATTTCTCAGATAATTCAGCTCATAAGTTGCCCCGTGGGCCTGACAGATCCCGGCCACCAGCTGGTCAATTCGGACCGGAATCAGATCCGCTACCTCGGGATCGAAACTGCGCACCGTGCCCCACAACTCCGCCACCGGGGTGATCACATTAAAGGCATCTCCGGCGTGAAACTTGCCCACAGACACCACTGCGGGTTGTAGGGGATTAACACTGCGGGAGACGATCGTTTGCAGAGCCGTGACCACCTCAGCCCCCACCACAATCGCATCCACGGTCTGGTGAGGCAGAGCCCCATGTCCGCCTTTGCCGATGATCTTGAGTTCAAACCGATCTGCATAGGCCATGGAGGGTCCCCCTTTCACCCCAATCGCTCCCAGGGGCA
>JAAUUJ010000211.1 GCA_012030715.1 Synechococcaceae cyanobacterium SM2_3_1
CCAGCAACAAGCCCAACCCTCCAGGATACTGGCTGTGACCCTACACCACCTGATCAGTGATGGCTGTCCATGGGGGTCCTGATCCGCGAGGTGGCTACCCTTTACAATGCTTACCGTCAGCATCAGCCTTCTCCCCTGTTACCGCTACCGATTCAGTACGGTGATTTCACCCTCTGGCAACGTCAATGGCTGCAGGAATCAGGGCTTGATCGACAGCGAGACTACTGGCTCCAGCAACTGGCGGATGCCCCCAAACACCTACATCTGCCCACTGATCACCCCCGCCCAGCGGTGCAAACCTTTAGAGGGCGAACCCAACCCTTCACTCTCCATTCAGATCGAGGGGATGCCCTGCAGCACCTGTGTCAAACCGCTGGGGTCACGCCCTTCATGGCCCTGTTGAGTGTCTATGCCCTGCTGCTCTCCACCTACTGCCGTCAAAAGATCTGTTGATCGGTTCCCCAATTGCCAACCGAACCCGGGTGGAACTGGAGCCCTTGATCGGCTTTTTTGTGAATACCCTGGTCCTGCGGATCCGGGTCCAGGATGGTTTGACCTTCCGGCAGTTGGTAGCTCAAGTCCGTGAGGTATGCCTGCAGGCCTTTGCTCACCAGGATCTCCCCTTTGAACAATTGGTAAGACAACTCAATCTGGAACGGGATCTGAGCTTGCCCCCGCTGGTGCAGGCAGCTTTTGCACTGGAAAACGATCCCCTGCCACTGCTGGATCTGCCGGACCTGACCATGACCCCTTTAGAGGTGGATCCGCAGGTGGCGAAAACGGATCTAACTCTTTATATTTATCCAGGATCTGAAGGCTACGGTGGGGCGATTGAGTACAACACCGATCTATTTGCCGACGCCACAATTACGCGTCTAATCCATCACTTTCAACAGCTTCTAAACACCGCCGTTTCCAACCCAGATCAGGCCATCACCAACCTGGGTCAGGCGATCCGACCTCCGCTTTCTCGACACACCCCTTTCGGGGCAACCCAACTTGCTTTTAGCCACACACTTCACCCGAGCAATCTCAGCGCTAATCAACTGCTGATCTGGTTAGGACAACAGCTGGATTTACAGTCTCCGGTCTACAACAATGCGGCCTGCAGTGTGATCTTGGGCGCGGTGGATCCTGAGCTGTTCCAACAAGCGTTCCAATCTCTGATTGCCACTGCAGATGCCCTGCGTACAGTGATTGAAATAGAAAATGGAATTCCCCAGCAAAAGGTGCTGCCCAACCTGGAGGCTGAACTGGAGTATTGGGATGCCGCTTCATCCCTGGAGCAAGTTGATTTAGAAGCTTATCTGGAGCGATCTGCCCGTCAGCCCTTTGATCTAAGTCAACCTCTGTGGAAATCTACCCTGATCCAACTCGCACCGGATCAGTTTCTCTGGTTTACAAGAGCCCACCAGATCATTGCTGACGGAATTTCTGTGCAACTCATCCTTGAGGCAGTGGATCAGATCTACACCCAGCAATTACAACAGGGAACCAATCCAGCAATCCCTCTGGAGCCCCTACAATCTTTTCTCCAGGATGAAAAGACTTACCGACACTCCTCCCGATATGACAAGGATCAAGCCTTTTGGGACCAGGAATTTTCTTCCCCGGTGCAGCCACTCTCCTTTTACGGTCGATCTGCATGGAAAATGTCACAAAACGTGAGCCGGATCAGTTATCCCCTTGCACCAGAAATCTGTCATCGATTGCATGAGATGGCGACGAAAGCAGGCGAGATGGGTAATCATAGGATTTCGTTACCCCATTTTCTTCTCACGGTATTCCTGATCTATCTCCATAAGATTTCTGGTTCAGAAGAGATTTGTATTGGCATCCCTTTCCACAACCGCCTGACAGAGAAATATCAACGCACGATCGGGGCATTAATGCAGGTGGTACCTTTGCGAACCTCGGTGTTACCCAACGACAGTGTTACCAGTCTGTCTGAGCGCATTAAGCGAAAGTCGTTGCAGACCCTTTACCATGGCCAATACACGATCCGAAATTCCCAACCATCGCCAATCTATGACACTCTCTTCAACTATCACATCTCTCAACGTCAGTCCTTCCAGAATTGGAAAGTAGAGTCTAAGTGGATCCATTCAGGTTATGGATATGAAAGTCTGGCCTTACAAATTCATGATTTTGCTGATTCTGGCCTGCTCACCCTGGATTTCGACTTCCACTGTGATGTGTTCCCTGAGTCACTTCGTCCTGTGGCAGTGGATCATTTCTTAAATGTGCTGGATCTCTGTCTCAAGGATCCAGAACACTCCATGACCCAAATCTCGTTACTGGCAGAGTCTGAAAATCAGATTTTTCTGAAGTGGAATGGAGAGCAGCAGCAGACCACAGGTCAGTGTATTCATAAGCTGTTTGAAGCCCAGGTCCAGCAAACTCCTGATGCGATTGCAGTGATCAGGGGGCAGGAGTCATTGACCTACCGAGATCTGAATGCCAGAGCCAATCAACTAGCCCATCACTTGCAATCCCTGGGGGTAGGTCCTGAGGTGCTGGTGGGACTGTCGCTGGAGCGTTCTCTGGAGATGCTTGTGGGGCTCCTGGGGATCTTGAAAGCTGGCGGCGCTTACGTTCCCCTGGATCCGACTTATCCCCAGGAACGGCTGCAGTTCATGATTGCCGATGCCCACCTTACCGTCCTGCTGACCCAAACCAGCCTAAGGAAGCGGATCCCATTCACAACTTTGCCTCAATTGCATGTGATCCAACTGGATCAGGATTGGCCAAGCATCAGCACTCACCCACCCAGCAACCCTGAAGGACAGATCCACCCCGAGCATCTGGCTTACGTGATCTACACCTCTGGATCCACGGGTAAACCCAAAGGGGTGATGGTTGAACACCAGGCCCTCACCAGTTTCACTCGATCAGCAATTGCTGAATACCAGATCACAGCCTCGGATCGGGTGTTACAGTTTGCCTCCCTCAGTTTTGATGCCGCCGTTGAGGAAATTTTTATTAGCCTGAGCACCGGGGCCACCCTGATCCTGCGAACCGAGGAGATGTTACAGCCTGAGATCTTGATCCAGAAGTGTCTGGAATGGCAAATCACGGTTCTGGATCTGCCCACAGCCTTCTGGACCCTGTTCTGTACATGGTGGGTTAAAAATCAGAGGCTTTGTCAACAACTGCGTTTGGTGATCATTGGTGGAGAAAAAGTTCCCTGGGATTCCGTTCAGCTCTGGTGGGAGCATTTTGGCACCTCTCCCCAGCTGATCAATAGCTACGGCCCCACGGAAACCACAGTGGTGGCCACCACCTGCTTACTCACTCCAACCTCCTGTCTGGAATCCGAAGGACGCGAGATCCCGATCGGAACTCCTCTTCCCCATGTGCAGGTGTATATTCTGGATCCAGATCTGCAGCCTGTTCCGATTGGCATGCCCGGTGAACTCTACCTTGGTGGCACAGGACTGGCGCGGGGATACTGGCAGCGTCCTGATCTGACAGCTCAAAGCTTCATTGCCAATCCCTTCAGCCAGGGCCGACTCTACAAAACAGGTGATCTGGCTCGCTCCAGGGCCGATGGCATGATTGAGTACCTGGGTCGCACAGATCAGCAGGTCAAGATTCGGGGCTTCCGCATTGAATTGAGTGAAATTGAGGCGGTGCTCCATCGCCATGAGCAGGTGCAGCAAGCTGTGGTAGTCGTGCAGGGTGAACAAACTGAAAACCCTCACCTCGTGGCCTACGTGGTAGCGCATTCACCCTCAGATCTAGATCTGCACACCCTAAAACTTGACCTGCAGCAACAGCTCCCTGCTTATATGATCCCGCGACTGCTGCGCCTGGAGGCATTTCCGCTCACGGCCAATGGCAAGATCAATCGTGAGGCTTTACCCCTGCCATCCACCGCAGTTCTCACCTCTCAACCCTACATTCCCCCGCGAACCCCTGTGGAATTGAAACTAACTCAACTCTGGTCAGAGCTATTCCAGAAATCTCGGATCAGTGTTCTGGATCATTTCTTTGATCTGGGGGGACATTCTCTGCTGGCGATCCGGTTGTCAAGCAGGATTGCAGAAACTTTTGGCAGACCCCTCCCCCTGTCCACACTTTTGCAGAAACCCACCATTGAAAAACTTGCAATCTGGTTAACTCAAGCGACACAACCGATCTCAGAGTCGGTGCTGGTTCCCCTCCAGCCTCAAGGCCAACGGGTTCCGCTTTTCTGTATCCATCCAGCGGGCGGCAATGCTCTCTGCTATAGCTCTCTGCTTCCCCATTTGCCTGCAGATCAGCCGATCTACGGACTGCAATCTCAGGGCTTGCTGACTGGACACAAGCCTTTTGATCAGATTTCCAAGATGGCCAGGGATTACCGCGAAGCCATCCACACCATTCAGCCTCAGGGACCCTACCAGGTGCTGGGCTGGTCCATGGGAGGAGTGATCGCCTACGAAATCGCTCAGCAACTGCAACAGCTTGGGGAACCCGTCAAAACCTGATCTTGATCGACAGTTTCAATCCTGCCAGTTTATCCTTTCCAGAGGAGTTCAGTCTGAGTCAGGTCCTGGTGGAGATCGCCTCCTTGAGCGATCCGCCGCTGCCTGTAACTTCTGGAGATCTGGCTCCACTTGATCCCGAGGAGCAAATGCGTTACGTCCTGCAACTGGCCAAACACTACCATGCTTTGCCTGTGGATATGACCCTGCCCCAATTTGCAGAACAGGTTGAGCAATTTCGATCGGATCACCGCGCCTTCGCACACTACCTCCCCATGCCCTACAAGGGTCCAGTCTTACTCTTGACCTCCACTGAATCCTTGAGCATCTCCCCTGATCCCACCCTGGGATGGGGATCATTAATTGCTGAACTGCAAACCCACACGATCACCGGCACCCACCTGAGCTTGATGCGAGATCGAGAGCAGGTGTCTGAAGTTGCTGATGTTTTGCTACCGTTTTTCTCTCAACCTCATGCCGCATCTGGATCGAACCTCCCCCTGCTGTTATCAGATTAGAACCGATTCATGAGTATCATCTGGCTCTTGATCCAGGCCTCCTGGCCGAGTGTAACTATTGCGATCCTGGCGGGGATCCTGAGTGGCACCATGAGTGCCCGGTTAATTGCCCTGATCAATACCGCCATTGATCAAAATGCACCTCAGTCGTTGCTGACTCCCTTCACGGCTTTTGCCATCCTTGCCCTGATCGCGGGCAGCCTTTCCCAGTTTCTCTTGATTAACCTGGCCCAAAATTCCATTTATCAGCTGCGGTTGCAACTCAGCCAGCGGATTCTCTCTGCACCTTTGCGTCAGCTGGAACAACTGGGACCCAGCCAGCTGCTTGCGGTTCTAAGTAATGACATCCAGGTAATTTCAGATACGGTTTTTATCCTTCCGTTTTTATGTATCGACATTGCCGTAATCGCAGGCTGCCTGATCTACCTGGGCTGGCTTTCCGGTTGGGTTTTTCTTGCCGTCACCACCTTTTTAATCCTGGCGATCACGCTGGTCCAGATTCTGATGAATTATGCGTACCACTTTATGCGGTTATCCCGAAAAGAAGTGGATCAACTACTGGGGCATTTTCGTAGCATTACCGATGGCGTTAAAGAACTCAAACTGCATGCAACTCGGCGACAAGTTTTTTTGGAAAAGGATCTTCAGGTGAGTGCTGCTGCCTCTCGTTATTACGAAACCATGGCCTTTGTCCTGGCAGCCCTGGCCTCTAGCGGGGGCAGACTATTGTTCTTTGTGCTCATCGGATTTTTACTTTTTGGGTTCCCGCAAGTGATCCCTGCGGCCCAATCGGTTCTGCCTGCCTTTGTCCTCACCCTGACCTATTTGTTGGGACCTATAGAAAACCTGATTCGCCTGACACCCACCTTAACCAGTGCCAGAGTTTCGATCCAAAAGGTACAGGAGATGGGACTGACCTTAGCAGCCAATGCAGAAGCCACCGCAAGCCCATCTCAACCTCTGCAACAACGCTGGAATCATCTGGAATTAAAGCAGGTGGTTCACACCTATCATGAGGGGGAAAAGGATCACCGTTTCTCAGTTGGCCCCATTGATCTGACCCTCCGACAGGGGGAACGGGTCTTTCTGGTGGGTGGCAATGGCAGTGGCAAGTCAACTCTGGCCAAGCTGATTACCGGACTCTATCTACCTGAAGCGGGCAAAATCTATCTGAATGGCATTCCGATCACTGAAACCAATCGCGAGTGGTATCGGCAACATTTTTCAGTGGTGTTCTCAGACTACTACCTGTTTGATAGGCTCATTCCTGCCGCGAACCTCCAACCGGATCATCAGGTTCAGGCCTATCTGGAAAAGTTAGAACTTACCGACAAAGTCACCATTCAGGATCAACGGTTTTCCACCACCGCCCTCTCCCAGGGCCAGCGCA
>JAAUUJ010000042.1 GCA_012030715.1 Synechococcaceae cyanobacterium SM2_3_1
GAATGGGGGTCTGCGTGGGTACACTTCCCGGATCGCTTGCGGTAGGATTGGGAATTACAAATTGCCGGGGGTAGCGGTAGAACCAGGAATGCTGGATGTGGGCACTGACGAGGACGATGAGCATCCTGCCAGTGCAATCCCAACAATGATGAGCTGCAACCCCGTCAGGCGATCTCGAACCGACAAAACCATTTCACCCTCACTCGACAATTTCGCAAAAGCCATCAAGAATAACCACAAATAACCCTACCAGATTATTTCCACCAAAGGTTTTTTTGCTCAGGAGAAATCCATCCACCTGAAAGCCCTTAATCAGAGTAGAAGAGACATACCAAAATCGGGTTATTCATTTCTTAAGACGGGGTTATCTTCAGGTGTCTTGGGATACAGAGGAGGCTACACATATCGATGATCAGAGAAGTTGTCAAGGGATTGCCTCTGAATAAATAGTTAACACTTAGACAGTTTTGCTCGCAGGGTTTTCCGCATTCCTAATCAATAGAATACCCATCGACTACCGGATTCTGGTGAACGTGAAAGAGATATTTCTGTTCGGTTTGGAGTTGAGAAGCGGCGGCGGTGTCCTGTATTCCAAGGCGGTATTCATCTGAACTGCAGTAGGATCATTCCTGTCAACCTCGTTTCCAAACACGCCAGAGAATCATTCTGCCGTTGGAGCCAACTCCTGGTCAGGATGATGCTCAGCTTCTGAGACCTCCCTATGTCATCCCCATTCCTGCGTCTGATCCTGCTGTTGCTGATCGTGGGAGGCTGGGTGGCCCTGATTGGATGGTTGATCCAGTCTTTTCTCGATCTTTATCAAACTGTTCAGGATATTCCAGTGCTGGGGGCTCTCCTGGTGATTGTGCTGCTGGTAATCCTGGTGGTGTTTCTAGTGGCAGCCGTCTATTACCTGTTTCTGTTTCGCCAGCCAGCCCCTACTCCTGCGCCACCACCTCCCCGCCCTGCTCTACCCCAGTCCGCCGCCGAAAAGCGAGCCGCTGCCGAGCAAAATCTAATCCAGGCGGAACACCAGGCCCAGCAGATCCAGGATGAAGTGGTGCGGCAATCCCTGGCGGAGAAGTCAGCTGCTGTTGCTCGCAACCTGGCTCAACCCCGACTGCGGGTGGTGGTCTTCGGCACGGGATCCGCAGGTAAAACTTCTCTGGTGAATGCACTGCTGGGCAAAACGGTTGGAGAAGTGGGCGTGAACCTGGGGACCACAGGGGCTGCTGCTCTCTACCACTGGCCCTTGCCTGGAATTCCCGAACCCGTGGAGATCCTGGACTCTCCTGGCATCCTGGAGATTGGTGAGGCAGGGGCGCACCGGGAGACAGAGGCGCGGCGGCAGGCCCAAAAGGCCGATCTGCTGCTGGTGGTCACGGATGGAGATCTGCGACAGTCGGAATATGAGCCCCTCTTGCACCTGATCAAGCTGGGGAAACGCACGCTCTTGATCCTGAATAAAGCCGATCTCTACAACAAATCCGAGCAGGAGGTGCTCCTGGCCCATTTGCGCGAACGCTTAGAGGGATTGGTGCCCTTTGAGGACGTGCTGCTGGCGGCGGCCAATCCCCTTCCCCTCCAGGTGAATGGAGGCACACCTGTGAAACCCATGCCCCAGATCCGACAGGTTCGGGACCGGATCCAGGCGATCCTCTATGCCGAAGGACCGGAACTCGCCCTGGATAACGCTCTACTGCAGTCCCAACACCTGGGAGCAGAAACCCAACGGATCATTGCGGAGCAGTTGCGGCGTAAAGCCAGCGAGATTGTGGATCGGTTCCAGTGGATTGTGACTGGGGTGGTGTTTGCCAATCCGATTCCAGCTCTGGATCTGCTGGCGATCGCGGCCATGAATGCCCAGATGGTAGTGGAGATTGGCTCGATTTATGGCTGCAAAATGAACCTGCAGCAGGGACGGGAGTTGGCCTATTCCCTGGCAAAAACCCTGGCCAGCCTGGGCCTGATCGAGGGGGCGATTCAGCTGACCACCGGGTTACTCACGGCTCTCGCGGAGGTGACGGTGGTGGGATTTTTAATCACAGCCCCGATTCAGGCGGCCAGTGCGGGTTACCTGACGCGGATCGCGGGCCAGAGTTTCATCGAATACTTCCAGCGCAACCAAACCTGGGGGGAGGAGGGGATGCAGGCGGTGGTGCAGGCGAAGGCCCAGCAGTTGCACCAGTCGGGCTGGTTTAACCGTTTTATACAGGAGGCTATGACTAAGGTTTTTCAGCCTGGATTCCGGCAGAACTCCCGACAGGCCAAAGACTAAACATCTCAAGCGGCTGCGGCTTTACGCCGGGGGAACCGATCGATGAGGGCAGTTCCATAGAAAACGATCTTGTGATCCCGCACCCGCACCCGATCTACTCGAAGCTGGGTGCCATCCAGGGCAAACTTGTCCAGATCCAGCAGTTCATTGACATGATTCACCAAGGATTGACTGATAGCCACCGCCTCCTCGATCCCCTGGTGTTTCACGTTGACAAATTGTATTCGCCGCCGTTCCTGCAGATCCACCTGGCTGGTGAAGTCGATGGGCAGCCATTCTTCCCCTGCGTTTACCTCAGCCTGGATCCGCAAGGTCCCTTCATTATTAATCTGGATCTGGATCTGCCGAATTTCCAGGGGTCGGCCATTAACTTCCAGACGGCGCAACTTTTCCAGAATAAAAGGTGTGTTGAAGGACAGACTCAGATCCCCTTCCGTCAGGACCACCCGCATGCTGGACTGGGTGGGTTGGCGCAACTTCACTTTTCCCTGAAAAATCTCGCTAAAGTCAATGGAAACTGCCTCTGAGAAGAGTTCCATCCCCTCGATGCGCATCCCATTGTACATCTGTAGCCCCTGAGCCAGCAGATCAAAGCCGTCGATACTGCCCTGTAGGAGCTTGGCCACAGGCTCAGCCCGAACCACGGCCTCGATCTTGTCTGAGCGCTTGAAGAGGGCTGCGATCGCTGCCCCCACTACCTTACTGACCAGCTGATCGCCACTCTGTGCGTGAAAAGGGATGCCTGAGAACAAAGCTGATGCCATTCCTCTACGTCTGCACGTCGTTCTGCACTCTCATGATAGTCGAGATATTAAGAATATTTGCGTATCCTTGCAAGCTCGATATGATCCCCCCCATGATCAGCCACTTTTCCTTGCAAAAAAGGGGTTTTCATGCTATAGGAGATAGATCAATGATGATGGCCGCCCGGGCCATGGTGATGCCCTGCGGGGCCATGATGGTGATGGTGAGCCTGATCTGGCAAATGCTCGTGCAGATCGCGATTGCGGTTGGGCAGAACGCCAGCCAGACTGACCCGATGATGGCCATTGCCGATGGCACTCAAATCCACACCTTCTCCTAGCAGCTCTGCCACCAGCGGTGTGATCCAGTCGGCAGCCAGGTGCAGAAATGTCGGATCGTCGTTGAGGCAATCCAGGTGCAGGCACTCCACCTTGTCTTTGTAGCGCCGGATGGCGTAGCCCACATCCAGCATGGTTTCGTGATTTTCAGTAGCAAAGCCGATAGGGGCAAACACCAGGGCTTTGGCACCCAACTTCAGGAGATTTTGGGCCGCCTGATCCATGTCGGGGGTGGTCCAACGACCGGGGGTATCGTGATTCATCCAACCCATACTGATCAGGGGATACTTGCGGATGAGTTCCTCACGGATCGAGTAGTAGAGGGCTTCACTTTCCCGAATGCCGCTTTCATAGCCCTTAGCATCGAGAGGACAACCGTGATTCAGGAGCATGATCCCAATCTGGGAAGGAAGATAGGATCCCTGCAGATCCGCCAGACGAGCCTCAACATGGGCAGCCATGCGCTGGTGATAGTCGCCTCGTTCATAGAAGCTAGGCAGGTAACGCATATCCTTCACCCAGCTTGCATCCTTGGCCAGAGCCTCATTGATCTGCTCCAGAGCCAATCCACTGGTAAAAATGGAGTCCACCACCAGGAGAGGGTAGATCAACAGGCGATCAAATCCTTGCTCCCGCACCTGCTGCAAAACCTGATGAGGTAAAAAAGGCGCACAGAAGTTGAAGGCCTTGAACACTGCCACCCGCTCCCCGTAGCGTTCCTGCAGGGCCTTCTCAATGCCAGCCCGTTGAGCTTCAAAGATCTCATTGTGGGGAGAGTGATACTGATCCTGACCGGACCACTCCCGCTGATCCGTGAACCCTAGAATCTTTGCCAGCCAGGGCACCACGAAATTGGGGAACTGAATAAACTTGGAAGCTAGCAGCCGCAGAGCCCGTTCGTTGTAGTCGGCAAAATCCTGGTAGTCCTCGATCTCGCCATAGCCACATAGCAGGACGGCAACTTTTCCTTCCTGGCCCATTTTGATCAGCCTCCCTTAACGCAACGGTCAACCCAAACAGGGAGTTCAGGATCACGAGTATCCCCCCCGAGGGCATTTATGCTCATTGTAAACGAATTTTGCGAAGGTGCTTGCGAACTCTGCAGAGTCGTGATCTTGCCATGTTCGGCCCTTATGCCGATATGTTAACGTTACATTTAACTGTTTTTGTATAGATTTTAACCAGGCTAAGTAGAGATACTTGAGCTTCTCGCTAAGTTGCTAGAGGGGTGCACAATCATGGACTGGCTGGATCCGTTGCTGAGCTGGGGCGGCTACTACATGCCTCACGGTCACTGTTACCTCTGGCAGCCTCCCTTGCTCAGTCTGCATTTGATATCAGATGCCTGGATTGCTTTCGCTTACTACTCCATCCCCATTCTGCTGTTTTATTTTGTCCGGAAGCGGACGGATATTCCCTGGATGAAGAAACTGTTTTTTTGCTGCGGATCCCCAGTATGACCTCTGTAGAGGCAGAGAAGGCACAGGAGAGTCTCAAGCCCTAACGCTGGAAAGCTCCATGGACTGAAACAGTCGAGTTAGACTGATACTTTGCAGCTCTTCATAAATCGTGAGACTGAAGGTGAACCTGTATGACCGATCTGGCTCTTGAGCAGGAGGTGACCTCAACTGGCGCGGATCAACCGGAAGAAGCCTGTGGGGTTTTCGGGATCCTGGCGCCCCATGAGGAGGTGGCCAAGCTCACCTATTTCGGTCTCTTTGCGCTGCAGCATCGGGGACAAGAATCGGCAGGGATCGCCACCTTTGAGGGGGAGTTCTGCCGTGTCCATAAAGATATGGGTCTGGTGTCACAAGTGTTTAATGAGCAACACCTGGCCCAGCTGGTGGGACATGCTGCCGTTGGGCATACCCGCTACTCCACCACCGGATCCAGTCACATTGCCAATGCCCAACCGATCATTGTGGAAACCCGTCTGGGACCTGTGGCAGTGGCTCACAACGGCAATCTGGTAAATGCGGATGCCCTGCGCTCTGAATTGCGACATTCTCAGCGAACCCTGGTGTCCTCCACAGATTCCGAAGGGATCGCCCATGCGATTGCCGAGGCGGTGGATCAAGGATTGGGCTGGGTCAAAGCGATTATCCAGGCGCTGCGCCGCTGTCAGGGGGCCTACAGTCTGGTGATCGGAACGCCCGAGGGCATTGCAGGAGTGCGAGATCCCTATGGGGTTCGGCCTCTGGTGATAGGCCTGCTCTCCAATAATCCTGCCCTTCATGATCTGCTGGATCAGCGCATTATCTGCAGCGATGGCTCCCTGGACTACCCCCGGACGGATCCGCTCCACTATGTGCTGGCCTCGGAGACCTGTGCCCTGGACATTATTGGGGCAGAGTATTTGCGGGATGTGGAGCCTGGGGAGCTGGTGTGGATCACGCCGGAAGGCATGGTATCCCAGCGGTGGGCCGAGCCCCAGCCCAAGCTCTGTATCTTTGAGATGGTCTATTTTTCCCGCCCCGATAGCTGGATGAATGATGAAAGCCTCTACGCCTATCGCACCCGTCTAGGGGAGATCCTGGCAGAAGAATCTCCTGTGGAGGCGGACTGGGTGATGCCGGTGCCCGATTCTGGAACCCCCGCGGCCATTGGTTATGCTCGGCACCTGGGGATCCCCTACACCGAAGGGCTGATCAAAAACCGTTATGTGGGGCGTACCTTTATTCAACCCACGCAAGCGATGCGAGAGCGGGGAATCCGGATGAAATTAAATCCTCTGGATGATGTTTTGCGAGGCAAGCGGGTGGTAATCGTGGATGACTCGATTGTGCGGGGGACCACCAGCCAGAAGATTGTCAAGGCTTTACGGCAAGCAGGAGCCACAGAAGTGCATATGCGCATCTCCAGCCCGCCGGTGACCCATCCCTGTTTTTATGGCATTGATACTGACAGCCAGGATCAGCTGATCGCCGCCCGCCACACGGTGGAAGAGATCCGGCAGCACATTGGGGTTGACTCGCTGGCCTATCTCAGCTGGGCAGGCATGCTCAAGGCGACAGGTCGAGATCCGAATGGGTTCTGTTCCGCCTGCTTCACCGGAGACTATCCCATTGCCATCCCTGAGGATCTCAAACCTACCAAGCTAATGCTGGAGAAGGTTTAGCAGCTGCAGATTCACGAAGTAGCCTGGGGTCTTAAAACGTCGACCACCTGCAATGATTCCTTTTTCGGCAATCCAATCCTGTCCTAACTGCTGAATCTGTTGCCTGAAGATTGCTTCTAGAAAACTCATGATCCGGCCATGCTCTCCAGTGCCTAACCCTATAGGAACCAACTCCCCATCCACCAACTCATTGGGGGGATCAGATCCATTGCTGTAGGCCAGGTACTCAGCCAGGTATAGTCTTGTTGATGCAGTGGTCATTGGGGGGATATCGCTCCTTGAGCGAGTTGCTCATGCCGGTGGTCGGGGGCGAGAGTTTCAAGTATAAACGCCACCAGCTGGCTCAGGGTTGGCCCTTTCATCAGCAGGCCAAAAGGCAGATCAATCCCTAGCTCTGCTTTGACTTGATGTCGCAATTCTGTACTCATGATCGAGTCAATGCCCAGGTGGGGCAACGTTGCCTCAGCATTTAGGTTGACCGATGATTTGAAGTGCAGGATCCTGGCAATCCTGGACTGAAGAAAAGTAAACAGGACCTTTTCAGCCTCGACCCGATCACCTTTTGTTAAGGACAATAGAACTTGCTGGTGAATCGTCATCTGAGGATCTTCGCGTTGGGATCCCAGCCCAAGACTGCCTGAAGCATGCCGTTGATCTTTTGCAACCTGATCCCAGTGAACTCGACTTCCCAGCACATACAACTGGCTCAAACTCAAAAGCATTTGTGTCCAGTCCGATTGCTGTTGACGCAAGCTGGGGATCCAGTGTCCGGTCTGCGGCTCCACAGAACTGATGCCCATACTTAAGGTAACGATGCTCGGTCCAATCTCCAGGAACGTCTGGCAGTGGTGTTGCAAACAGGTGCGAATGGCGGCAGAAAGCCGGACAGGTTGCTGGGCCATTTCCTTGCTGTAGTGAATGGGAGGCACCTCTCCCTGGGCGATCTCTCCAGTCACTGTCGAAATAAAAGGGATCTGAGGTTTGTGGAACTTGATTCCTTTGATCAGTTTTTCTAGCTCTTTGGCCAGAGAGTCGATCCGGTGGGTATGCACCCCATAGGAAGATTGCAGATCCACGGTCCCTGCTCCGGCCTGTTCGATCAAAGGCAGGATCTGTTGGAGGAGATGGGGAGGACCAACAATCGTATTTCGCCAGCCCGCCTGGGCCACCACCGAAATGTCGGGGACCAAGGGGGAGATCAAGTTCTCCACCTCTGCTTCTGTCATGCCTGAGATCCCAAGCATCTGGCAATCGCGGGGCAGCGTCTCCAGCAACTGACCGATGGCCACCGTATAGCGGATCCCGTCCGCACGACTGATACATCCGGCGGTGCAGGCAGCCGCCAGTTCACCCACACTACTTCCCAACACAAACGCCGGTTGAATTCCCCAGGATTTCCATACTTCCACCAGCCCACACTGCAGCGCAAAGAGGGCGGGTAACGTTTTGGAGGTGGTATCCAGATCAAAGGCCGTAGCGGGGGAGGTAAAGAAGTAATCCAAAAAGGACTGATCCTGAAGATGGTTTCTGGCCTCGCGGTCACAGTCCTCCAGCACCTGGCGAAATACGGAGTTGATCTGGAAAAGTTCTTTGCCCATGCCCCAGTACTGGGTGGTGTGGCCGCTGAAAAGGAAGGCAATCGCCGCAGGGGTAGAGCCGATGGAGCCCGTGTATAGATGGGGATGCTCCTGGTCAGCCAGAAAATCAGCCAGGATCTCTAGAGCTTCTTTACGAGATTCCACCACCGTGGCTAAGCGACAGGGGTGCATCACCTCCGCAGGATCCTGATTTTGATTGGGCTGTGACTGCAGGATCTTTTGAATGGCCACATGCTTGAGTTCAGCGGGGTAGCCGCGGCGGCATGAAAGAGTTGGACCCGCTGGGGTTGAGGGGATGCGGGTGATGGGGTTGAAGAAACTGAAGCAGCAATGGCCTGCGGTTCAGAAATCTGATTGAAAAAGGTCGGGCAGGATCGGGTCTGCAGTTGCGGCTTCAATGTTTCCCACCTGAGGTTGGCCACCACAGCCTGGGGCTGACCCGAGGCCAGCAGATCGCCCAGGGCCTGAACCGCCAGCTGCGAAGGCAGAGGATCAATCCCACTGTGGTGTAGCCATTGCAGGAACTCAGGATCCGCCATTCCCCCCTCGGCCCAGGGACCCCAGTTGATCGTGAGGCCGGGTAAGCCCTGGTGGCGGCGGTAATGCGCTAGGCCATCCAGAAAATGATTGGCAGCAGCGTAATGGGCCTGTCCCCGCGATCCCCAGACCGAGGCAATAGAGGAAAACAGACAAAGCACTCCAGATCCTGACCCAGGGTGAGGTGATGCAGATTCCAGGCCCCCAGGATCTTGGGTCGGATGACCTCCAGCACCTCGCTGCACGTCATGTCCCGCAGAGGCACAGTGGTGATCACACCCGCAGCATGAAAGATCCCACCCAGAGGGGGAAGTGTGCGCTGCATCTGGGTGAGCACGGCACTTAAATTGGCAGCACTGGCAATATCGGCACTGAGGGTGGTGATCTGGACACCGGACTGCCGCCACTGATCGAGAAGGGTCTGCGGTTGCGAAGCGGGAGAACGGCGCGAGATCAGGAGTAAATGACGCACCCCTTGCTGCACCAGCCAACCAGCTACCTGCAGACCCAGATGCCCCAGACCTCCTGTGATCAGATAAGTCCTGTGAGGGGAGAAAGTGATCTGTCGATGGGGCAGATGTACCCCTTGCTGCAGTCGGGCTCCGTACCTTTGGCCCTGGCGGTAGGCCAGTTGTTGCTCTGCATCCGGTTGCAGCAGATCAGTGGTCAGCAGATCTAGATCGGGGGCTGTATGTTCAGGACCCAGATCCAGCAAGCCCCCAAGATGCTCGGGATGTTCCAGTCCCAGGGTTTTGCCCAGACCCCAGAGGCAGGTTTGCACCAGGCCCTGCAGGGATCCAGATCCAGTGGCAACACTATCACGGGTTACCAGCCAGAGTTTTGTTAGATGATCTTCACGTTCCATCCCCAGGGATCGGAGGATCGCTAGCACGCTGCCCCAGAGGAATTTCTGCTGTTCTGCCAGCACTGTTGGGTTGAGGGGAAGGTTCTGCAGATCCAGACCCCAGAGATACACCAACCCGTGGAGGGGGAGGGCCCTCTGTTGAGCGGCCTGGAACACATGATGAATATCCTGAACCTGATCCGGGCGGATCTGCCAGATGGTTTCCGACTGCTGTTGTCGTTGCTTGCCAGAAAAAATCAGAGTGCAGTGCTGACCCTGAGATTGGAGTTTGTGCTTGAGTTGTTGGCCGATGCCCCCATGGTCCGCGAAGAGGATCCACTGGCCCGGAGGCAGAGGAACTTGAGACCCTGAATCTTCTCTGGGGATAGTTGCCAGGAGATCTGATACAACCACGATGGAGGTACGGGAGAGGGAGGGATGGCATGAACGTCCGGTTGCTTCCGAGCCAGGAGCGAAGTGGCGACGCTGGAGAGAACCTGTAGATCCTTTTCGGTCAGCGCTGGGAGCTGTTCCAGAAGAGGGGTGAGATCTGGAGGATTCTGGGGAGTAAGGGCCTGCGGGGAGGGGCTCAGCCAGTAGGATTTGCCGTTGAAAGGGGTAGGTGGGCAGGGGGATTTTCCGGTGCCGACCAGTCAGGTGCTCCCAGCAAATATTGATCCCAGCGGTGTAGAGTTTCCCCACGCTCTGGAGCAGGTGCTGCCAATCCGGTTGTTCAGGATGCAGACTGGGGATCCAGTGGCAGGAAGCTTGCGGCAAACACTGACGACCCATGCCCAGCAGGATCGGGCGCGGTCCACATTCCACAAAAACCGAATATCCTGCCGCCTGCAGACTTGCCATCCCCTCGGCAAAACGGACGGGCTGACGAATATGCTCAACCCAGTAGTTGGCTTCTGTGATCTCTACCCCCACCTTCTGTCCGGTGAGATTGGAGATCAGAGGGATCTGAGGAATGGCAAACTGCACCTGTTCAGCCTCGGTGGCAAAGGCCTTTAGCATCGGCTCCATGCATGGAGAATGAAAGGCATGGGACACCTGCAGGGGCACCACCTTGATGCCCTGGGATGCAAACCTGGCTGACACCTGCTCCACCAGCTGTTTTCGTCCAGAGATCACCCCATGGTGAGGGCCATTCATTGCGGCCAGCGAGATCTGCTCGGGGGGATAGGTTGCTAGCACCTGCAGGATGTCTGTGGGGGAAGCCAGGATCGCGGCCATGCCTCCAGTGGAGGGTAACGCCTGCATCAATCGCCCCCGGGCGGTGATCAGCTGCAGCCCTGCCTCCAGGCTAACGACCCCTGCCACACAGGCGGCCACATATTCCCCCACACTGTGCCCCATAACGGCAGCAGGCTCGATCCCCCAGCTTCTCCACAGCTGAGCCAGACTGTACTCCAGGGCAAAAAGAACGGGTTGCGTGTAGGCGGTGGCGTGAATGGCAGACCATCCCTGCCTTTCGGGATAAAGGATCTGGAGCAGAGGAATGCCCAGGGGCTCGAGAATGGCCTGACACTGTTCTAGAGTGCGTCGGAAAACGGGATGAATCTCATACAACTGCCGCCCCATCTGCTCGTACTGGCTGCCCTGGCCTGTAAAGAGAAAAGCAATCTGGGGGAGGGTGGATCCGCCGATCCCCTGAAGAACCTGCGGGCCTGGGTGACGGGTTAAAACCCGCTGCAGTTGCTCGCGCAGATCCGCTGGGGAATGACACACCACGGCCAGTCGCAGGGGCCAATGGCTGCGGCCCACCTGGCTGGAGTAGCAAAGATCCGCGAGAGTGGCCTCAGGATCCGCCTGCAGAATCTTCACATACTGCTGCACCCGATCCTGGAGAGCTGCTGGCGTGGGAGCAGAGAGGGGAAGAAGCTGGCACGGCTGAGGGGCCTGCCCTGGGATCGGCCCGCTGGGAGCCTCTTCCAGGATCACATGAGCATTGGTGCCACTAAAACCAAAGGCACTGATCCCTGCCCGTCGCTTGCGATCTGCCTGCCGCTGCCACACCCTGCCCTGGGTGGGAATCTGGAGGGGGAAATCCGCCAGCTGGATGTGGGGGTTAAGGGTTTGAAAATGTAGGTGCGGGGGAATGAACTCATGCTGCAGGGCCAGCAGGACCTTGATCAGTCCGGCCATGCCAGCAGCTGCCTCGGTATGCCCCACGTTGGTCTTGACTGATCCCACCACCAGAGGTGGGGCCGAGGGGCGATTTTCTCCATACACCCTCTGCAGGGCCTGGATCTCTACCGGATCTCCCAGAGCTGTTCCGGTGCCGTGAGCCTCAACATAGTCAATGGCAGCAGGGGGCAGATCACTAGAAGCCAGTGCTTGCCGGATCACCTGCTCCTGAGCCAGTCCACTGGGAGCCGTTAACCCATTACTGGCCCCATCCTGATTCAGGGCACTGCCCCGGATGACTCCCAGGATCCGATCCCCTGCCTGCATAGCTGCCAAGAGGGGCTTGAGCACCACCACCCCACAGCCTTCACTCCGACCATAGCCATTGGCCGAGGCGTCAAAGGTCTTGCAGCGTCCATCTGGGGCCAACATGCCCGCCTGCGCAAAGGTGTGGTTTAGCTCATCAGAAAGGATCAGGTTGACCCCGGCCACCAGAGCCAGCTGACAGTCTCCCGCTTGCAGGGATCGACAGGCTAGATGCAGGGCGGTCAGGGAGGAAGAACAGGCCGTATCCACCGCCAGCGCAGGCCCCTGCAACCCCAGGACATAGGCTAGACGCCCCGCCGCCACCGAAATCGCTGTTCCCGTCCCAAAGTAGGCATCCAGGTCTGTTGCGGATTGCTGCTTCACCTGCAACAGTTCGTAATCATGGGTAAAGATCCCGATAAACACCCCCGTCTGACTGCCCACCAGCGAGGCCGGATCCAGGCCCGCATGTTCTAGAGCATGCCAGCTCTCCTCCAGCAGCAGCCGTTGTTGCGGATCCATGCTGCTAGCTTCACGGGGAGAAATGTGGAAAAAAGGGGCATCAAACTGATCGATTTGATCGAGAAAGCCACCGAGCTGCGGAGCGTAGACCGGATCGAGGGCAAAAGAGTAGCGCTGGGGAGGTCGATCCGTGATGGCATCCTGACCGGATTCCAGCAATTTCCAAAACGCCTCAGGATCATCAGCTCCCCCGGAAACGGCAGGCCATCCCAATAATGGCAATCGCAGACTCCATACCCTGGACCTCACTTTCCTCCGCTACCGGGCGCTCTGGGGCTGCTTTCGGTTGGGATGGGGCCTGGGTGAATCGAGCGGAGTCAGGCATGCTCTCCAGAAGGTGGTCCTGCGCGTAGCGGATCAGGGCGGTGGCTGTGCTATGGCGGAAGAAGACAACCGGATCCAGCAACAGATGCAGGTTTTTTTCCAACAGTAACCGCAGTTCCAGTAACTCGGTGGATTGCAGTCCCAGTTCGCGCAGGGGGCGCTGCAGGGGTAGGGGATGGGTTGTGTTCACGACCCTCTGAATACTCTGGGTGACGATCGCCGCGATTTGGGCAGCAGTGAAACCAGAAGAAGATGGGGGGGGCTGGATCGAGGGACGGAGGAGCAAAGCGGGATCGTAGCTGACTAGCACCCCACACCCCTGATTGTCGGTATCTTCAGGTCGATACCCAGGAACAAGGTCAATAATTCTGGCTCCGTGGCTCTCGTGGAAGCGCAGAATCGGATCCTGTAAATAGCCCTGGGAATGCCGCAGATGAATGTAGCTACTCAGGGGTAATGAACTGTGCCCAGAGTAATGCTGGCATAAAGAGACCGCCAGGATCTGTTCCACTCCAGGGTGGAGCGCAGAGTAACGCAGCATAAAATCAAGCAACTGATCTCCGAGGCCCAGGTGTTGCTGAGCGGGCAGCACATTGATGGCCAGGAGCTGCACAATCGGTCCCCGAGCGGTATGCAAAGCAGAGACGGTGCGAAAGGTATAGCCCTCCAGGGCAGCAACACTGGAAAGGCGCTGAGAATAAACAACGGCAACCACCTCCCCCTCCAGACAGAGGACGCACTGCCCTGGGATAGTCTGCAAACGCTGCCGGATCTCCTCCGCAGAAGCTTGGAGCGGGGCCGACCAGCAGGCTGATTCCAAAACCAATAATGAAAGCAGATCCCGATCCTGGGCCAAACGAATACAGTAGGGGCGTTGTTCAAACAGGTTGATATCAATCCAGGTAATGATCGCCTGTCCCAGATCGTGGCGCTGGAAAAAGTCCTGCTTGGGAAAGAAACCGGAACTGGCTGCCTGCAACAGAAGCGTTGTGATATGGGGAGGAGGAACCTGAGAAGATGTTGGCCCTATCCCGCCAATGACAAAGGGGTGGCCTGACCCCACGTAGTTTTGCATTCAGGTTGTTCTCCTGCCTACACCTTGCCTGACCCTTCGTAGGGTACCTCAGACTTCTAGCCTCTCCCACTCTCCCCAACCCGAAGGGAACATTAAGAGTCTTTTCGGTTACAGGTGAGGAACAGTGCCTCTGATCAACTCCTCTCAACCTTTTCAGCGTAACTACACTCAGCCCCTCACGGCCTTTTCAGCGTAATTACACTCAGGCTTTGAGATCTCACAAATACAAAATTTGATTGGATCGTGAGCTAAGCTAAGATAAGTAAACTAATGAACACAGATCCTCTATATGATGTGGAGCTTGCTGTGCGTTAGCAATGGAATTAATGATGAATCACTCAGCTCCCAAGATCCGGATTGAGAATCTTTTCAAGGTCTTCGGAAAAAGTCCAGAGAAGGCGATCAGCCAGTTTCGTCAAGGTTTTGCTCGCGACACGATATTTCAGGCGACTGGAAATGTGCTGGCGGTGGCAGATGTCTCGCTGGAAATTCAGCCTGGTGAATTATTTGTGATCATGGGCCTCTCAGGCTCTGGAAAATCCACACTGGTCCGGTGTTTAAACCGCCTGATCCCGGCCTCTGCAGGTCAGGTGTACGTGGATGGTGAAGATGTGCTGCAGGCGGAGGAGGAGCGGCTACGCAAGATCCGGCGCACCAAGATGGCGATGGTATTTCAGCGGTTTGCTCTCTTTCCCCACCGCACAGTGGTGGAGAACGTGGAATACGGCCTCAAGGTTCAGGGGATGGATGCCAAACCGCGGCGACAAAAGGCGATGGAAACCCTGGAAATAGTGGGTTTAGCCCAATGGGCCCATCGTTATCCTTCCAATCTGAGTGGTGGAATGCAGCAACGGGTCGGACTGGCACGAGCCCTGGCCACGGATCCCGATATTCTGCTTATGGATGAGGCTTTTGGAGCCCTGGATCCCCTGATCCGGCGGGGAATGCAGGATGAGTTGATCAACCTGCAGGACACTTTGCACAAAACGATTGTCTTTATCACCCACGATATTCAAGAAGCCCTGAAGTTGGGGGATCGGGTGGCGGTGATGCGAGATGGACAGTTTGTGCAGGTGGGCACCCCCGAAGAGATCGTGACTCGCCCCATAAATGACTATGTGGAGCAGTTCACCCTGGAGGTGAATCGGGCTCGGGTCCTTAAAGCTCACTCCATTACCCGAGATACAGTCCATACGATCCTGGGTAAGGACTCCATTCATGTGGCTGTAGAGCAGATGCGGGTCCATGGTCTGGAAAAAATGTATGTGGTTGATCGCCAGGGACGACCTGCCGGATTGGTGACCTTAAAAGATCTTTCCCAGGCGATTCAGCAGGCAGAAGATGATATCCGCAAGGTGATGCAAACCGATTTCCCTCAGGTGGATGCATCCACCAGCTTGTATGAGATTTTTCATCTCTGGAAAGCGAATGTACCTGTTGCAGTCGTGGGGCCGGAAGGTCGATTCAAAGGTGTGGTGGAACAGTCTGACATTCTGGGCAGCATTGGCCGATTAAGCAAGCGCAGTGCCGAACAGAAGGCTGAGTCCAGTCCAGCTCTATCTGCGGTGGCCAGTTAGTATTTCTGATTCAGGTTATCTCTGGAGACCGTTGATCATGGTTGCTGATCCTCATCCATCCCTCCTACTCATCACTTTTGATCCAGAACATTGGATGACCACAGCCCTGGTCTTTCCCTTTGAAAATCCCCTCAATCCCTTTGAGGACCCTATCATTCCGATCGGGAATTGGATCGAAGGCTTTGTGGAGTGGCTGGTTGATAACTACCGTGAGTTTTTTCAGGTCTGGATTAAGAATCCGATTAACTGGATCCTGGAGAATATTGAGCTGATTTTCCAGTCGATTCCCCAGCTGCCTTTCCTGCTGCTCGCCCCAATTTTGATCTGGCAGCTGGCTGGACCCAATGTGGCCATTCTCAGCTTTGTCTGTCTGATGGTGATCGGATTGATCGGAGCCTGGGAAGAGGCCATGACCACCCTGTCTCTGGTAGTGACTGCGGTGGTGTTCTGTACCGTCGTGGGAGTGCCGCTGGGGATCTTCAGCGCCATCAATGATCGGTTTCAGTCCTTGATGAAACCCATCCTAGACGTTATGCAGACGCTACCGGCCTTCGTTTACCTGGTGCCGGTGGTGATGTTATTTGGCATTGGGGCCGTTCCGGGGGTGATCGTGACCTTTGTGTTTGCGGTTCCTCCCCTGATTCGTCTCACCAATCTCGGGATCCGGCAGGTGCAGGAGGATGTGGTGGAGGCAGCTCTGGCCTTTGGCTCAACTCCTGGACAGGTGTTACAGGAGGCCCAGATCCCGCTGGCGATGCCCACCATTCTGGCGGGATTGAATCAGTCCATCATGTTGTCCCTGTCGATGGTGGTGATTGCCTCCTTGATCGGCGTGGAAGGGCTGGGGCAGATGGTTAACCGCGGCATTGGGCGTCTGGATATCAGTCTTGCCTCGGAAGGGGGACTGGGGATTGTGCTGCTGGCCATCATGCTGGATCGAATGACCCAGGCTCTCGGTCAGCCAGGACAGCAGCCATTTTTGCAGCGAGGGCCACTTGGATTCATTTTGGGTAAGCTCAGGAATCCATCCCCTAAACCAGCGTCTTCCCAGAGTTAACGTTACTTCTCTTTTCTCATGACTGAGACTATCGAATGTAGATCAAAAAATGATTTTGAGCTTTCCTACAGACAGAATATCTGGAACAAATCTGCACTCATTTAAGTCTAAATAGTCAGAGTCAATTGCGAAGTTGTCCCTAGCTAAATTTATTCACCAAGGATTATGAAACTACAGAGAAATATTTTCACAACCGCAGCTACTGTCCTGATCGTGACCGCAGGAATGGCCACTGTACGGCCTCTGTTCGTAACAGCCCAGGAGGATCTCCCGGGATCTGGAACCGCTGTGACCCCCGCCTATGGAGTTTTGGGAGAGCGGTTCCAAACCGAGATCGTTTCCATTGGTCTCGAGCGTCTGGGCTATGAAGTGGAAGAAAGCAAAGAGCTGGAATATGCCACGATGCATGTGGCGGTAGCCAACGGAGATGTCCATTTCTCGCCTGCCCACTGGGAAACACTGCACAATGACTTCTTTACCGAAAGTGGTGGTGAGGAAGCCATGACCCGCCTGGGCGTGGTGGTGCCTAACAATCTGCAGGGCTATTTGATCGACAGAACAACAATGGAGGAAAACAACATCACCTCTATTGATCAACTCCAGGACCCTGAAGTGGCTGCCATTTTTGATGGCGATGGGGATGGCAAAGCTGATCTGACAGGCTGTAATCCTGGCTGGGGTTGTGAGCTGGTGATCGAACACCATCTCGATGCCTATGAGCTGCGGGACACTGTTGAGCATGATCAAGGCAAGTATGATGCTCTGATTGCCAACACCATTACCCGTTACGAGCAGGGTGAGCCCATCCTGTACTACACCTGGACCCCCTACTGGGTGGGTGGTGTTCTGGTACCGGGTGAGGATGTGGAGTGGTTGTCTGTGCCCTATACCGATCTGCCGGAGGCGCAGGGGGACCTTGCGGAGGAAGACACTACTGCCAATGGTAAAAACCTGGGTTTTGCAGTGGATCGGCAGATGGTGGTTGCCAACAACACCTTCCTGACAGATAACCCAGCAGCGGCTGAATTTTTTAAGATGGTCACGATTCCGATCAATGATGTCAGTGCCCAAAACCTGTTGCTGCAGGCAGGGGAAGATTCAGAAGCGGATATTCGTCGCCATGCAGAGGAATGGGTGGTTGAGAATGAGGAGCAGTTCTCCTCCTGGGTTGAAGCTGCCAAGCAGGCTGGTTAGGACCTTTAAGGTCACATCGACGTGAATATCTGAGGAGGATAGGAGATAATCCTGTCCTTTTCTTCATCTAAGGGTCGGGATCCAGAAATCCAGGTCCCTGAGGATGGGATCCATTGGATACTGGAGGATGCCCATTCGCAACTGCCCAGAACATGCACGCTATTGCCAGATTTCATCACTTTTTTGACTGTTGTATCGGGGGCTGGCATACGGAACGAACCTATCATGATCTAAGTCAGCAGAAAGTAGAACGCTCCCACACCGACTTCACCATCCGCACGTTGAGTCCTGAACTCAAGGCCAAAGTCCTGCAGGACAATCACTACCCACCGGATCTGCCCATCAATGGCCTGCTGGGATTTCATCTGGCGTTTGAGACCGTTTCGGAAACAGGAGAAGAGGTTTCGCAGTCTCTGAACATGCTCTTTTTGCCGGAACGAGAGGACACCCCCATTCTGGCCGGAGCCTATCTGCGGGATCGAGGCTATGAGGAGGACCGTCCAATCGTGGCATACTTCACCTTTGATCCCCACACCCTTTGCCTGCAGATGACCACAACCTACACCCATGTGGTAGCGGTGGACAAGATTACCTTGCTCAATCCCCGTCTGCGTCTTCGCGAGATCATGACCTATCAGCGGGAAGAGAAGGATCCACTCAAGGAGATCCTGCTGGTGGGATTTGGTGTCGAGCAGAAAACAATCTAGATTCTTCAGCTCCTGCGGAGGGCAGAGACGGTTTCACCCTCCTGTCAGTAAAATCTAAGCATGATGCCTTACAATCCTGGGAGCGATGGCGTTATGCCCCCAGTTCCGATCCTGGCAAGCAGGTCATTGGAGTCTCCGCTATGTCCTCTTCTTCCACCCATACTTCCAAGGGACACATCCTTCTGATTGAAGATGAGGCCAAACTGGCTCGCTTCGTGGAGGTGGAATTGACCTATGAGGGTTATCACGTCTCTGTGGCCGCCGATGGGCCAGAAGGTCTGGTGGTGGCTCGCGAACAGATGCCCGATCTGATCCTGCTGGACTGGATGCTCCCCGGCATTAGTGGCCTGGAGATCTGCCGCCGTCTGCGCAGCACCGGCAACCGCATCCCTGTGATTCTCATGACCGCGCGTGATGATGTTACGGATCGGGTAGCAGGACTGGATGCTGGCGCTGATGACTATGTAGTCAAGCCTTTCAGCATTCAAGAATTGCTGGCTCGCGTCCGGGCTCATCTGCGCCGTTATCAGGGATCGGAAGAGAGCCGTCTGACCTTTATGGATCTGGTGCTAGATCCCCTGACTCGGGAAGTCATGCGCGGGGAGCGGCGTATTGAATTGACCGCCAAAGAATTTGATCTCCTCCGCTATCTGATGGAACACCCCCGCCAGGTGTTGACCCGTCAGCAGATCCTGGAAAACGTCTGGGGGTATGACTTTATGGGAGACTCCAATATCATTGAGGTCTACATCCGGTATTTGCGGCTGAAGGTCGAGCAGGAAGGAGAAAAGCGGTTGATCCAGACCGTGCGTGGGGTAGGTTACGTTCTGCGAGACTGAACAGCTTGTGAGAGGATGCAGGAAAGGTCCATTCGACCTGATTTTCATGAACGCGCTTGGGGACTGCCATGATCGCTGGTCTTGCCTCTAACCTGTCTTTACTGATGGGGATCCTCTCTTTTTCTCCAGAGGGCTCTGTGGTTTTTCGCTCTCCGGGGCCATTTGTGTTTCAATTCCCCCAGGACTGGCCGCTTTTGGCGGGATCGGGATTGCGCTGGTATGGACTGCTGATGGGGATTGCGGTGGGGACAGGTCTCTTTCTGGCCCGATCTCTGGCGGAACGTCGCCGTCTGGAGCGCGAACCCGGCCAGGCCAGTGAACGGATTGAACAGCTCGCCCTCTGGCTGGTGATTGCTGGCTTCGCAGGAGCCCGTCTTTACTATGTAGCCACCCACTGGAGCACCTATGCCGCCAATCCTCTGGCGAGCCTGGCCATCTGGCAGGGAGGGATCATTATCCATGGGGGGATTCTGGGTGGCGTCCTGGCCCTCTATCTCTACAGCCGCTTCACCCAGATTGACGTATGGAGATATGCAGATGTGCTTGCTCCCAGCTTAATTCTGGGACAGGCGATTGGTCGTTGGGGAAACTTTTTTAATTCCGAGGCTTATGGGGCGCCGATTGCTCTGGAGAGTGGCTGGCCTCTGCGGGAATTTATTCCAGAAGCTGCTCGGGTTCCAGAATTCAGTAACTTTGAGTTCTTTCACCCCATTTTCTTCTATGAAAGTGCTCTCAATCTGCTGCTTTTTGCCCTGCTGATGGTGATGTTTTGGAAAATACCCAAGCTCAAGCCAGGCACCTGGGTTTGGACCTATGTCGTGGGCTACAGCCTGATCCGCATTCCCTATGAAATTTTACGCATCTCAGCAGTGGCTTACCTGGGGAACACCTCCATCAAGGTGGCTTATATTGCCAGTGCCGTTGGCATTGTGCTGGGGGTGGGAATGCTGGTTTACATGTACCGCTTTCGCTACGATCCAAATCTGGAGGCCCTTACGGCCTGGCTCAGTAGCACGGCAGGTCTGGACCTGATGAAAGCAGAGGATCTGGTCCAGCGGGCCTGGTTAATCCAGCAACGCCATCGTCAGACAGACCTGATGGACCGGGTGATTTTGGCTATGCCCAATTTCCCCAGCACCATGGCGGAGTCTCTGTCCCGCTCGCAGCGAGAACACCTGATGCAGGAGCTCTTTCAGAAGCTGGAAGGCAAATCCCCTTCTCCAGTGGGTCTGCTCACGGATGGCTAACTCCATGCCTGGTTGAAGCATCCACAAAAATACTGCCAGCATCGATCCTGAACCCAAGGAGAGCTGGCAGCATCAAAAAAATCAGGAGGAACGTTGAACTGGGTTAGGGAGCAACGGCTCCTGGAGCGTTTGCAGAAAAGGCTATCGCTGGCGAGCGAAACTGTCCCGTTGCTGGAAAGCGTTGTTAGACTGACGACGAGGCTGGGCTTTGTTCACCCTCAAATCACGGCCCATCCAAGTGGCACCGTCCAATTCCTCAATCGCTTTTTGCTCGTCATCCTCATTTTCGAGCTCGACAAACGCGAAACCGCGCTTACGACCCGTTTCCCGATCAACGGGGAGCTTGATCTGCTTAACGACACCATACTCAGCAAATACGCCGTGTAGGTCCTGTTCACTCGCCTTAAAAGACAAGTTACCGACAAAAATGGTCATGGAAGTTCTCCGAACCGGTCAACATAGCCTTCAGTTCGGAGCAAACCTGGACTCTCTACCAAAACACGAACCCAACGACCCGAACCTATGCCAACTTTATATTAGTGTGCTGCCTGGGGAAATGGAAATAGATCTGTCTGTTCCCTTGACAATTTGATGACAATCTGACACGAGGTGTCCGAATTCAACTTGTCAGAGCAAAGACCCCTATCCTTCCGATCTCCCAGCAGTTTGCTGATTCATTCTATCCTTGCCTTGCGCACACAGGACTCCAGGACGATAAAATTCGTTTCAATAGAAACAGGGTTTTCCTTTCCGTATCCCTTTTACACAATGTACAGCCTTGACTATGCCAAAACGCTTCTAACTACGGTGGACTTTGCCCAGCAAGCCGATCCTTGTCTGCTGGTCATCTGGGGCAATCAAAACCTGCCCGGGGATCCGGACTCTTTTACCCAAACGATTCTGGTCAACAAACCCCTGATCCTGATTGGTCGGGATTCTAGCTGTCAGGTGCGAGTGCCGGATCGGTTTATGTCCCGTATTCATGCTGCCCTGACGCGAGTACCCGCCGATGGAAGGTGTTGGCTCCGGGATGGAGATGGACGGGATAAGACCAGTGCCAATGGGGTTTTTGTGAATGGCAATCGCCTGCAGCAGGCTTATCAGCTGCAAGATGGGGATCATGTGCGCTTTGGGACTCGTGTGTTTTCCAGCTTTCATTGCGTTTGGGCTCCTAAGGATGCAGACAGGTTGCGGCATCAGACGCTGGGATTGCTGTTGTTGGAGGCGGGTTTGATTACTCCCACAGAATTGGAGACCGCTCAGACGGAACAGGAGAAACCCCAGATGCTGCTGGGAGAATATCTGGTAGTCACAGCGAAAATCCGACCAGAGACGATGGAGTTTTTTCTACGGGATCAGGGAAATAAGCAGCCTTTAGCGCAACTGCCAGGTAAACACCCGATTGGAGAATACATTAAGGCGGCTGGTCTGGTAACGGAGCGTCAGATTGTGGAAGCCCTGCGCCTGCAGAAACGCAGAAAGATTTATTTTGGTAAGGCCTTGGTGGAACGGGGATTTATTAAGGAGCAAACCCTGGATTTCTTTCTGCGCCGTTACGGTGATCTGGAAACCTCTATGGAGGAATCCTGAGTGGCGGGAATCAAGGGATCAGGGGCTGGTGTTGGGCCATGCCCACGGAGCGGGGGAACTGGGATGGGGTCGCTGCTGTTTTGCGGAGCACCACACAATGTCGGGTGCTGCAACTCAGAGGGGTGGTGAATGCGTCCACTTCGGCCACCTCTCCCCCCAGGATCTCCAGGGCTTTCTGTAGCCTTTGTTCCTCCGTGCGATCCCAGTGCCCCCGATAAAGCAGGGCCCGCCCTCCCACTTGCAGCAGGGGCAGGCTGTACTCTGCACAAACGATAGCTGCAGCCAGAGCCCGAGAGAAGACCAGATCATAGGATTGTCGATGCTCCAGGGCCCAGGTCTCCACCCGCTCACAGTGGGCTTGAGCCTGAGGCAGCTTCAGGGCCTCAATTGTGGCCTGGACAAAGGCAATCTTACGGTGGGAAGAGTCCAGCAGGATCAGGGGCCAGTGGGGATGCGCAATGGCGATGGCTAGGCCAGGAAATCCTGCCCCGGTGCCGATATCAATCCCCTGCTGAGGAGTTGCTGTAGGGGGGAGAAGATCAAGGGTTTTCAAACCACGCAATGAGTCCCAGAGATGCTTCTCCCAAAACTCCAGCGGATCACTGATGCGAGTCAGGTTCTGATGGCGATTGCCCCTGATCACCAGCTCATAGAGGTGCTGGAGCTGTTGACACTGCGATGGGAGGGGTTGCCAGTCCAGGGTTTCCTGCCACCGTTCGACGGGCCACTGTTCAGGATTTGTCATGATCAACGGTTCACTATGCTATATTTTCGTGCAGTTGAGCCTGATTTGACTTTCTGGAAGTGAAGTCAGCAGAAATCGACTTCCCCTGGAGCGAGGCTCATCTCCATCCTGGAACTCTAGGAGGCCAAGTTTGCAGAAACGATGTGAACGAAATCGCAAGCGCTCTAAGCGTCGCGCGATCTATTGTCCTGAGCACGGCTGTTTGGTCGATAGCGTCAGCCCCAAGTTTCCGCTTTTTGCCGACTCGGCAGGGCAGCTGCAGGTACGGGGCATGGGTAACAAAACATCCAGGCTTGTCATGGCGGCCTATCGAGATGTGGTGCCTTTGGTAGGGGAATGGCTGGAGGCCTTCTGGTGCCCGGAATGTCAGAGCTCCCAGTGGTTTCATATTCAAAAGGTGGGGGATCGTAATTACGAGGTGCGTCCTGCCCCCGATAGTCTCTGGAAGAATGCCTCCAAGGTGATCGATCCGCACCGCAATCCGTCCGTGAGTGAGTACAGTTTTCGGGCCTCACGTGGCTACAGCGCCTATGGGGTGAAAGGGTTTAATGCCCTCAAGTGAGATCAGGTAGGTCTACGCCCCATCTCAAAAAAAGCTCTCCAGCAGTTTCTTTAGCTCAGGTCAGGATGGGCTCCAGGATCTGCAGCTCCCGCTGGAAAGTCCTGCACATGCGGAACTCACCAGGCTGAGTCCCTGACCGGACGATGACTATCTCGTTTTCCCTGGTTGTCAGATCAATCTCTTCCCGATCCTTATACAATCCCCAGTAGATCGCCATTGCTTGCGTTCTATAAATCACACTGATTTACGGAGGTAAATACGGACGGTCGTTGAGAACTCCTGTGCTAGTCTTACAAGCACTAGCCAAATAGTGCATGTGATAGTCACCAGGCAAGCTTTGACGGTCTACAGATCTCGGCTTCCTGAATGTAGGGTTCAGTTTTTTGAAGCCGAAGGTAGGGTAGGACTGTCTTGTTTAATGGCTAAGTGAACGTATTGGGTGCTGCGATGGGCGGCAAGGTTCGGAATCGGGTTAGATTATCAACTGATGCTGGCTTAAATAACTCTCGATCATGGTATGGATCACATCTTTCATTTGATATCGTGCTACCCAGCCCAACTGTCGCTGCGCATGACCAGGATCGGCAAGACTTATTGAAATATCGCTCGGTCTCAACAAAGAGGGATCAGTGACAACATGAGACTGCCAATCGAGACCAAAGTAATCGAAGGCACAGGCAACCCACTCTCGTAGTGAATAGGATTGACCAGTTGCAATAATGTAATCATCTGGTTTGGGATAACTCAGCATACGATACATGGCTTCCACATAGTCAGGAGCCCATCCCCAATCTCGATAAATATCAATATTCCCTAGGCAGAGTTTCTCTGTTGATCCGTGGGCAATCTGACAGGCTGCAGAAACAATCTTTTGAGTCACAAATCGCGCTGGTCTTAACGGAGAGTCGTGATTGAACAAAATGCCATTGCAACAAAATAAGCCGTAAGCCTCACGATAATTTATCACGGTCCAGAATGCTGTTGATTTGGCTACTGCATAAGGGCTGCGGGGATAAAAAGGAGTGTTTTCATTGGCTGGAGAGGTTGTATTACCAAAACATTCACTCGATCCAGCTTGGTAAAGGCGAATGGGTTTCTGGGTAAAGCGAATGGCTTCTAGTAAATTCAGGGTTCCAAGGGCAATACTTTCCAGGGTCTCAACCGGCTGCTCAAATGAAAACCCAACAGAACTTTGTCCTGCCAGGTTATAGATTTCGTCAGGATCTACTTTCTGGATCCCCTGCAGGACACTCCGAAAATCAATTAGAGAGATTGATAATGTCTTAATTTTGTCTCTGATCCCGAGCTTTGTAAGATTCTGAAAGGAAGAGGCCTGAGCATCACGAGAGGATCCCCAAACGGTATATTCTTGCTCCAGTAAAAGGCTGGCAAGATAAGCTCCATCCTGACCAGAAATGCCTGTGATTAATGCAGTGCCCATACTTCCAAAAATTTTCTTCTCCTCAATTGTATATACTCTTGAGAATAAGTGCATGGTAAGTACCACCAAGCGGATGACTTTTGAGGAGTTCCTGAATTATTCTGATGGAACTGATCAGTGTTATGAACTGGTGCAAAGGGAATTACAGGCCATGGCCTTGGGAACTGGGAAACATGGCAAGATCCCTCAGTTCCTGAACGATCGGTTTAATGAGGAAATTCTACGCACAGGGCATCCCTGGACTTCTGAGCGATTTACGCTTGACACTTTATATATCAAATAAACCCACCCAAACTCGCCAGGGATCCCTTGCCGACGATGGTAGATCTCCCCAGCGAAGATCCAGAGGAGATGGGGTTGCCGGACGTTGGCGTAAGCCCGCCGCGAGGCGAATTTCATGAGTTTCAACCAACAGTTGCTGCGCGAAACGTTCCAGGCTCCAGAGTGGCTCGGTGAAAGCACCTTCATTGGCAGAGATATCAACCTTTACGATCAGACCCGTAACCTTGGGAGTTTGGCAGGGACAGTACGTTGGGGTGCAGGGGAAATAGCTACGCTATCCTAGCAAATGGACAGTCTACGAACGCATCCTCAGGGTCCCTTACTACTTTGTCTTTAACCGCTACACTGACGAGCTGCAAGCATTCGGGCTGATGATGACCGCATATCTCCCTCTAGAGCAAGAAGACATGGGTATTTGGCTCCAGGAGGCTGAGCTGGGTTGAGGACTGTGGCGGTATGTCTATCAAGGGGTAGAGGGACTCTGGCTCCGTTGGTATGACCGGGATCGCCAATGGCTAACTACTCCACTTGAACAGGAAAACAGCGGGCAGATCTAGCCGAACAGGAGAATGCTCAGCTTAGGGATCGGTTACGTGAGGCTGGAATTGAGGCCTAGAGCCCCTAACGCAAGTAAAAATATCGATAATTACAATATGCTACCGAGGAGCAAAGTTTTTACCCACTTGTCTTGAAAACGTAATTTCACAAGGATGCTTAGAACAAATTGAGCATTTGGTGATGGATAGCGGATCAAATCAGATGATGTTGCACTTCACCCTTGAATGGGCCAACCCTAATTGGAGAGTAGTGTTGACGGTGCCCCAAGAGCAAGGGCTGACTCTTGGACAATCCACGACCTTTCGTGCTAAACTCCCAGAGATTTAGCCAGGGTTCCTGAACAGAATAGCTATTATCAATCTGGAGATGGGCTTCGATGGTCTGTAAGATCTCAGTCCCTCCACCGCAGCCTTGCATAGATGTAGAGGAGGCCGAGTGCAGAAGCGGTGTGACCGAAATCGGAAACGCTCACAACGGTGATCTATCTACTATCGGATTCACGGCTGCTACCTGGATAGCGTCAGCCCAAAGTTCCCTCTTTTTGCTGACTTGGCTAGACAGCTTCAGGTTAGAGGGATGGGTAATAAAACCTCTCATCTAGTCATTGCTCAGTATTCGACAGTTCCCCTTATTGGAGAGTGGATTGAAGAATTTTGGTGCTCTGAATGTCAGTGCTCAGCTTGGTTTCATATCCAGAAACGAGGTGACCGCCAATATGCCGTGCAGCCTGCTCCTGATGCTCTATGGAAAAATGCGTCTAAGGTAATTACCCCACTAAGAAATCCTTCAGTTAGAGGATCTGGGAGAATCCCTCCTGAATTTTCAGGATAGCCAGGATCTGGACAGGTGGTTAGGTTTTGAAGATTAGATTGAGATGATTAATCGTTTTAGAGAGTGGGCTTGGGTTAGGGTTGACAGGTACTGAATAGATCTGAAGGGGTAGTATCCGTGTTAGTGTCTGAGCCTAAGTTCATAACTGCCGAAGCTCTGGCTGAGATCATGCCTAGTGCAGCGGGGCTCTTGAGTGATGAACCAGAAATTGAAAGCTCCTTGCATGCTGCGCAACTCTATTTACTGGTTTCGATCCTGGAATGGCTATGGCGGGATCGGGAAGACTATTTTCTGGGATATAACCTGACGGTTTACTTTAGTCGTGAGCAGCTCAAAACACGGGAGTTTCGCGGACCAGATCTGTTTTTGGTCAAGGATGTAGAAAAGAAACCTCGCTCCTCATGGGTGGTGTGGGAAGAAGGAGGCAAGTATCCGAACCTGATCATTGAGTTGCTATCTGACTCAACGGCCAATATAGATCGGGGCCTGAAAAAGATGTTGTATCAGGATCGATTCCGTACACCGGAGTATTTCTGGTACTCACCAGACACGCAGGAATTTCAGGGATGGCGACTCGCGGGTCATGGTTATGAAGAGATTGCGCCGACAGAGCAGGGGTGGCGATGGAGTGAGGAGCTGGGGCTGTATCTAGGAATCGTAGGAGAGCAGTTGAGATATTTTCTGCCCAGTGGAGAGGTGGTTCCTACACCAGGTGAAGCCGCACTTAGAGAAGGGGGTAGAGCCGAGCAAGAGCGACTGAGAGCTGAACAGGAACAGGCCAAGGCCGAGCAAGAGCGACTGAGAGCTGATCAACAACAAGCTAAAACTGATCGGCTGGCAGCTTATCTGCGCTCCATGGGAGTGGATCCGGACTCTCTGTAGGACATGCATCCTCCACTCAGGTAGCGATCTCAATCACTGCTGTCGGATACCGGAAATGGAGTGAAAACCGATCAGTTTTTCTATCGTCTATTCTTGCAGCTACCTGGATTGTTGGCTGAACTCATTCCAGGGATCCCAGCGGATGCAGTCTATGAATTCACAGCCCCTGTTTTAAAGGAGAGTGAGTTTCGTCTGGATGGAGTGTTAGTTCCTGAGAGCGAAGATCCTGACTGTCCTGTGGTAATCCTGGAATCTCAGATGTATCGGGATCCAGGGTTTTATGGCCGCTATTTTGCCGAGGTGCATATTTATCTGAGACAGTATCCATCGGAGCGTGAGTGGAGAGGATTGCTGATCTTAAGGGATCGATCCTTAAATCTAGGATCTGAGCGTCCCTATCGCTTGCATTTGGAGCAGCAAGTTGAGCGAATTTATCTGGATGAGTTGGCGGTCCAGGAAGAAGTAGCTGGAAACATGAGGGTATTGCAACTGGTGAGTTTGCCGGAAGCTAGGCTGGTAGCAAAAGCACAAGAGATCCTGAGAGAGGAGGTAGAAGCAGAGCAAAAACAGCAACGGCTAAACTTGATCGAGATGATTCTGTCGATGCGGTTGCCGAACCTGAGTCAGGAGGAGGTGAGAGGTATGTTGGACTTGAAGGAAGCGGATCTGAAGAAGAGCAGATTTTATCAGGAGATCTGGCAAGAAGGTCGGCAGGAAGGTCGGCAGGAAGAAGCCGCTGCCATGATCTTGCGTCAATTAAGTCGTCGGATCGGATCCGTCTCAGAGTCCCAGAGATCACGAATAAGCTTGTTAAGCCTGGTTCGGTTAGAAGATTTGGGAGAGGCTCTACTAGATTTTCAGAACAGTCATGATCTGGAGAAGTGGTTTGAGTCTACAATTTAGAGCCGATCAAGAACAAGCTTAAAGGAAAATGTTATCTGAAGGTTTTGGGAAATACGCTTCATAAGCAGTGATCCGAAGATTTTATTCTGCATAATCATGGGTTTAAAACCCAGTAAATCCTTTCGGGAAACAAATGTTTTCATCTCCTGGTAGTATCACTTCTGTTCTAAGGCGTATTTGGCTGCACCTTACTCCCCAACAGCGATTGCAATTGCCTGCATTAGCCGGATTGATGCTCGTCAGTGGTCTGGCTGAGGCGATGACGTTAGGGGCTGTACTGCCGTTTTTGGCGGTGATTGTGGCACCGGAGCGCGTGTTAGAGCAGCCATTGGCGGCTCAACTAGCTAGAGCAGTTGGCTTAACCAGTGCTGATCAATTGCTGTTACCCCTGACGGTGGCTTTTGCTTTAGCAGCTCTGGGGGCAGGGGGGATGAAACTCCTGGTCCAGTGGGTTTCAAAAAATTATGTTCAACACGTTGGGCACGAGTTTGCTGTAGAGGTTTTTCGGCGGACGTTGTATCAGCCATATCATGTGCATGTATCTCGAAACAGCAGTGAATTGCTGGGATCGGTAGAGAAGATCAATACGGTGATAGGGGCGTTAAATCAGGTTATAACGCTGATCAGCGCATTGATTTCTGCGGTAGCGATTGTGGTGACGTTGTTGTTGATTGAGCCGATGATTGCCACAGTTGCCTTTTTAGGGTTTGGTACTATCTATCTGCTGATCGTGACAGGATCGCGGAGGCGATTGTTACACAACAGCTCGAATTATTAGCCGCAATCTCAGCCTCAAGCTAAAAGCCCTTCAAGAAGGAAGTGGTGGCATAAGGG
>JAAUUJ010000043.1 GCA_012030715.1 Synechococcaceae cyanobacterium SM2_3_1
CCTGTGCACCCGTTGTCTCTGCACATGGGCAAGATGCTGGCAGGGGTGGCGCGGGGTATGATCACGGCTCTGGGAGTGCTGGCGATTGGGGTGATCGGAACCCAGTCCTGGGGACTGCTGCATCCTCTGGCGTTGCTAATTCTGATCCTTAACTGCGCTGTGTTTGCCGGAATCGGTGTGATCGCGGGCCTGAATGTGCCTTCGCTGGAGAGTGTGGGGGTGCTAACCAATTTTTTAATTACGCCGATGTCCTTTCTGGGGGCAACCTTTTTTGATCCGGCCCAGCTTCCGGGGATCCTGAAACCTCTGGTGTATTGCCTGCCCCTCACCTATGCCAGTTTGGGGATCCGTGCCGCTGCCCTGAAACCGCTGGAGCAGTTCCCCTGGTATACGATTGCGGTGCTGCTGGGGCTGGCCACGCTGCTCACTTTTGTGGGGGCCTACCAGTTCTCCCATCAGCAGGATTAACGGCAATGCTCCGGATCTGCCCAGGTCTGCCTGCCGATGATCCCCTGGATCGATGAACAGGTTAGAGAAAGCGTTCCAGCACTTCACAGGTGGCCGCTCCGGTTTTCGCCCAGGTGAATTGGGCACTTCTGGCCAGGCCCTTCTGTCGCAGTTGCTCTGGCAGTTGGGGATCCTGAAGCAGAAGCTGCATGGCAGCGGCAATCTCCTCCGTCCGGTAGGGATCCACCAGCAGTGCCGCATCCCCGGCCACCTCAGGTAAAGAAGAGAGATGCGAGGTGATCACAGGTGTGCCACAGGCCATCGCCTCCAGAACCGGCAGACCAAAGCCCTCCCACAAGCTGGGCAGAACCAGAGCAATCGCCTGGTTTAAGAGAATAGGCAGTTGATCATAGGTAACATAGCCCAGGATCTTTACCCGTTGCGGTAACTGCAGCTCCTGGATCAGAGAATTCAGATCCGATCCCACCTCCGGCCCGGCCAGCCACAGCTCGGTGTCCGACTGTCCAAGCTGAGCAAAGGCGCGGATCAATCTGACCAGATTCTTATGGGCATCGCCCCTGCCGATGTAGAGAAAATAAGGGCGCTGGGAGAGATCCAGGAAGCGAAAATGATCGTGATCGCAGGCCAGCGGAATTGGGGTCAGTTTCTGGACTGGAATCTGAAAAAATTGCTTTGCATCCGCTGCGGTCGCTTCTGAATCACAAAGGATGTGCTCTGCCTGCTGCAGCACCTGCGGAAGCCAGTAGCGTTGATAGACAGTCAGAGCCCGAGAAAGGCTGGGAAAGCGCAGCGGAATCAGATCGTGCAGGGTCACAACAAAGCGGCAACCCGTCCAGACCGGAGCTTCGGGCAAAGGGGAAAACAGCAACCGCCCCTGAAGCTGCCGGTAGATGTGAGGAAGCTGGAATTGGGTCCAGACTAAGCGCCGCAGGTGACCCAGCCTGCCCTGCTCTGCGGTCATCTCTGCTGTCAGGCGATAGCATGTCTGCTGCGGCTGCGGCTCTGCCACCAGTAGGGTTGGGTCCAATCTTTGCAAATGCGGGATCAAATTCTGGGCGTAGGTGGCGAGTCCGGTGGGTTTACGGATGAGAAAGGCCAGGTTGATCAATAGGGAATGCTGCACATCTCAGGCTCCAATCCTGCCGGATCAGCATATCCGATAGCGAGTGCCTGCAGGACTCAGTCCCGCAGTTGTAACCCCAGTTGTTCAGGCTGTAGAGCTGGATCAAAAAGGGTGGTGTCGTCGTAGAAGGCTCCCCAGATCTGGCATGGTCCAGACTGGCTCCCCGCAGATTGGCTCCCTGCAGCTCTGCCTCCCACAGATCGGCGTCATCCAGACAGGCATATTCCAGGTTGGCATCTCGGAGGTTGGCGTAGCGCAGATCGGCTCCCTGCAGATCCGCCCCCCGTAGACTCACTCCTGCTAAATCGGCATACCAGAGATCTGCTCCTGGTAAATGGGCACTTTGAAAATCCCGTTGCCCTTCGGTATAGCATTGCAGTAACTGAGCTGGATGGGTCACCCGGTTGCAGCCTGCATCTTGTCTGATCGTTCTGAGCATCTTCTTACCCCCAAGGCTTGGTAGGCGGGGGCCTGCCATAAGACTGCTTTCCCAAAATCTCCCTGCTCTAGAGCTAACCCAGATGCCCTGCCGATCACCAGCAGGGCTGGATCAGATTACGCAAGCTCAAGCTACCTCAGCAGCAACCGTCCAGCCTTTAGGAGGATGCTCAGATTCTTCACTTTTTTTCATGAGTTGCAATGCTGCTTAACACCAGATCCGGTGCTTAGCGCTCCTGTTGGGTTTGTAACACCATGGGGTCCAGGTTGAACAGCTCCTGCAGAGTTTGCATCGCAGCTCGCCGCGCCTCAATATCCCGCTGGGCCCGCAGTTGCACCATGGGATCATGCAGGATCTTGTTGACAATGCCGCGGGTGAGCGCGTCGATCACCTCGATGTGCTTTTCGGCAAAGTCTTTCCCCAGGCGGGACATGGCTTTTTCCATTTCCTGCTCGCGGATGCTCTCCACCTTTTGGCGCAGACTACTGATAGTGGGGACGGTCTCCAGGGAGCGCCACCATTCCTGGAAGTCATCAATTTCTTGCTCCAGTAGGATCTCAGCGGCAGCAGCGAGCTTCTGACGATAGGCGCGGTTCTCTTCCACGATGGAGGAGAGATCATCCACATTAAAAATGCGCACCCCAGCCAGTTGCTTGACATCGGCATCCACATTGCGCGGCACCGAGATATCCACAATCATCAGATCCTGATCCGGCTGCAGCACCGTTTCCAGCATGGCCTGGTTGAGGAGGGGCTGAGTGGCTCCGGTACTGGTAAATACCAGATGAGAATCAGCGATGCATTCCAGCAGGTTGTCCAGAGGCTGAACAGCAATCGGTTGGCCGAACTGAGCCACCATTTTTCTGCTTTATCGGGGGAGCGATTCACAACCGTAATATCCACCGCCCCCTTGGCCAGGAGGTGCTGTACCAGCAGGCGAGACATTTTACCCGCCCCGACCACCGTGATCTTGCCCTGAGCCAGGCTGCCCAGCTTTTGCATGGCCAGTTCTACTCCTGCGGAGCTGATGGACATAGCCCCGGTGCCAATTTCGGTTTCGGTTCTCACCCGTTTGCCAGCTGTAATCGCTGCTTTGAACAGGCGGTTGAGGATCCGATCCATCCCCTTGCAAGCCTGCCCCACCCGTTGAGCGGTTTTCACCTGGGACAGGATCTGGCCCTCTCCCAGCACCAAACTGTCCAGGCCCGCCGCCACCCGCATCAGGTGCATGACCGCATCCTGGTAGATCAGGGTAAAGAGATGGGGACGCAACGCCGACAGGTTGACCCGCTTAAATTCCGCCAGAAACTGCATGGTTTCCCGCACCCCGTTTTCAACATCGGGGGTGACGATATAGACCTCCAGACGATTGCAGGTGCTCAAAATCGTGGCTTCGTCAATATGAGCGTAGGTACAGAGCTGGCTAATGGCAGTCTCTACCTCGGTTTCGGGAATGCTGACCTGTTCGCGGATCTCAACTGGAGCGGTGCGATGACTTAGTCCCACAACTGCGATATACATGTCTCTCCCTGAAGTCTCTTGATCTTAAAATTGTGTTTACCGTTTTGATGAAATGGGGATCAATGGCAAAAGCCTGCAATTAAGAGATTGGGTCGTCATGACGCAATGCAAATCAAAAAAGATTCCAGCTACAGAAGCTATGCAGGGCTGAAATACCCACTCCTATAGCCTACTAGAGGAATAAACTCAGTATCAGACCGATGCCACCTGTTTTTGCTGAAGAGTTGTTACAGTTTTCGGGGGCGTCGCCTTTCATATTTTGTAATGTCTACAACATAAAGGGGTAGGGGTTCCTGATGAACTGGACGCCCTACCCGATGATGAATCAATGAGCTGTGAACCCTCTTGTTCGGGGTTGAGATTGGATCTGTTAATCGCGACTTAGTGCAGCTGCAGGAGGCGGGGGTGCTCATCTTTCATGTGAATGGTGTCAACAAAGCGCACCGTTTTCGACTGGCTGGACACCACCAGCGTTTGGGTGCGGGCCCCACCAGCGAAATAGCGGACACCCCGGATCAGGTCACCGTCGGTAATGCCAGTGGCAGCAAAGAGCACTTCCTGCCCACTGGCCAGTTCTTCACACTCAAAGACCTTGCTGGGATCCTCGATCCCTTTTTGCTTCAGTTCCCGCTCAGTTTCTTCCTTGGGAGGCAGATAGGTGCCCGCCTGAACCACTTCGGCATCATAGATCAGACGCCCCTGAAAGTGGGCCCCCATACACCGCATAGCGGCAGCAGAAATCACCCCTTCCGGAGCAGCGCCAATGCCCATGAGAGCATGAATACCAGAGCCACTGAAGCCAACCGAGAGGGCGGCAGAGACATCCCCATCGCTAATCAACCGCACCCGTGCGCCCGCTTCGCGGATGTCCTGAATTAGCTGTTTGTGCCGAGGGCGATCCATGACAATCACCACCAGTTCACTGACCTCACGGCTTAGGCTCTCAGCAATGATCTGCAGATTCTTGGCGGGAGGATAGTCAATGTGCACCTTGCCTCTGGCTTGCTGTGGGGCTGCCAGTTTCTGCATGTAGATATCGGGAGCGTTGAGGAGGCCCCCCTTCTCAGAAATAGCAAGAACGGCCATGGACCCATTGCGACCGCTGGCCACCAGGTTGGTGCCTTCACAGGGATCCACCGCAATATCAATCTCCACCAGTTCGTCCAGACGGCAGAACTGCTCCGCGTTGGGATGAGTGCAGATACCCACCTCTTCTCCGATGAAGAGCATGGGGGCTTCATCACGAGTTCCTTCACCGATCACGATCCGTCCGCGCATGTTGATCTGATTCAGGCATTCCCGCATGGCTTCCACCGCCACCTGGTCTGCCATATGATTGTCGCCCTTGCCCATCAAACGAGCGGAGGCAATCGCTGCCTTTTCTACAACTTCGATGATCTGTACGCCTAATGTTTTATCCACTGTCGCCCTCCCAAGGTGCTCATGCCAACGCCCAAGATCCAGAGTAGAGGCGGAAACCAGCTTCAGGATCCGTCATTGATTTGCCCCTTAGTGTACCAGGGGACGACTGCATTTGTTGCGTTCCTTTAGGGGTGCTGGCCGGGGAGTACGTCGGCAGTGCAGCTGTCGGGGATCTGGTGCAGGCAGCTTCCGCGTGCGGCTGTACGGAAGGTTTCGATTCCTTCCACCTGGTTGCGATGACCACAGTAAGGGCAATAGTAGTGTTCACCCACGTGAGGCTCAATATCTGCCTGACTCCACCAGCGCTGGCAGACTTCACACTGAAAGTGGTAGAGAAACTCCAGTGAAACTCTCATCTGTTGATTGTTGTTTAGGCTGTGCCTAACTTGCACTTACAATTCTCGCAGATCGCCGCTGGTTGTTGACCTGCTTCTCCAGAGTTGCGGCTACAATCCAGTCTGATCACACTAAGAGGGAAGGAGTCACTGTGCTAAAGCGCTTTTGCTGGCAACCTGCACGCTGAGCTGTCTTGCCGTTGGATCCCTCTGGGTCGAGGCAGGTCACGGCTTTGGCGAACCTCGCATTGTTCCGGATACCAGCTATTACTTTGATAACTTTCGGTTTGATCGCTATCCCTATGCCACGGTGTCTGGCGTGATCAATGGCAACACAATTGTGGCTCAGGTGGAAGGCGAAGCCCATCAACGACTGATTCGTCTGGCGGGGATTGAAGCACTGGCCAGTGGGGATCAACCGTTCCAGGATCAGGCGGTGGACCTGTTGCGGGACATGATTCTCTACCAGCGGGTCAAGCTGGAGGGGGATAAATTCCAGCGGGGTCATGAGGTGGATGGTCCGGTCGAGGCCTATGTTTGGCTAGAGGGTGATCAGATTAATGCCGTTCTGGTGCGCAATGGTTTAGCCACGGTGATCCCCTACAGCCACAATATTAAATACGACAACTATTTTCTTGGCCTCCAGGAACGGGCTCAGGATGACCGCCGCGGCATCTGGTCTCTTTAGCCAGGACTGGCAAAGAATCTTCTCCAGATCGCTGGTGAGACCTGGGATTCTGGGGTTAAGATATCGAAATGCCTAATCACGAAAAAGCACTGCGGACGTGGCGGAATTGGTAGACGCGCTAGATTTAGGCTCTAGTGACCTAGTCGTGTGAGTTCGAGTCTCACCGTCCGCACTTTGGGATCCATGACCTGTTCCTCTGATCGATCTGCGGCTTTCGCCTCACCCGTTTGCGGCTACCCCGATGCTCCTGAGGTGGCGACGCTTCTGGAGCTTCAGAGCCCAGAGGCACAGGTACGGGGTCGGTTGACTCGTCTTCCTCTGATCGCCATTATTCGGCAACCCGATCCAGCCCTAGCTGTACATTTGGCTGATCTCACGGTGCAGGCTGGAATTATCCACATTGAGATCACCACTCAGGTTCAGGATTTTGCTGAGGTGATCCAGCAGCTACGACGTCAGTATGCTCAGGCCTGGATCGGGGCAGGAACTGTTCTCCAGGATCAGCAGGCCCAGGCAGCGCTCCAGGCAGGGGCTCAATTCCTGGTCAGTCCGCTTCTGCTGCCGTCCGTGATTCACCTGGCTCAAGAGGCCAACACGGTAGTGATCGCGGGCGCCCTGACTCCCCAGGAAATCTGGGCTGCATTCCAGGCAGGGGCGACAGCGGTCAAAGTCTTTCCTGTCGAGAGTATGGGGGGAGCGGCTTATCTGCGGCGGTTATGTAAGCCCCTGGGGAGACTGCCCCTGATCCCAACCGGAGGTGTGACCCTGGCGAACGGGGCTGAGTTTCTGCATTCTGGAGCGCTGGCGATTGGCGTTGGCGGTGATCTTTACCCTGCTGCTTTGATCCGAGCACAACAGTGGCCCCAGTTGCAGCAACACATGCAAGCGGGTCTTCGCCAGCTTCTGGCGGATGGGTCCAGTTCGGTAGAGGCTATGGTAGAGTCCAGTGAAAATGCACACCAATGCAGACAAAACCAGAGTAGGTCTGGGCATGACAACCGCTGGTGGGAGTGAAATCGCGGGGGGTAACAGTGAAGATCTGGCTGGGAGGACTGATGGCTGATGTATAGCGTGGCATATACGCAGGCTTTGCATCCTGAGGTGAATTGGACTGCGCCACCAGGGCAGGCTCTCCTTGTGATTTATCCCCTCACCGATCTTCCCAGTAATGAAGAGGATATGGAGGGACAAACCCTGCCACTGTTGCAGGCGAGGATGCGGATAGGACGGGATGTCGTTTGTGATCTGCAAATTAAAGACCGCTATGTATCCCGGACTCACGCCACCTTGAGTCGAACTGAATCGAGATCGCTGGGGATCTGCTACTCGCTGGTGGACGGAGATGGGCAGGGAACTGTGAGTTCCAACGGCATCTTTATCAATGGGGTGCGGCTGCAGTCGGCACGAGACTTGCAGGATGGGGACCGGATCCAGTGGGGTCTGCGGGTCCTGTCCACGTTCCACCAGGTGCAGGAGCCACCGCCGGAGGTGGTGCAGGATCATCTCTTTCTGGGAGATCTACTGTTCGAAATTGAGCTGATCTCGGCAGCACAGTTACGGTTTGCTCAGGATCAGAGTCGTCAGCAGGGGCTGTTACTGGGGGAAATTCTGCTGCAGCACAACTGGATTAAGGCCCAGACTATTGATTTTCTCCTGCAGATCGACAAGGTGGTCATGCCTCAGGTGGTCGGCAAGCCTCCTGTGGGGGAATATCTGCGGTCAGCGGGTCTGGTGACCGAAGGGCAGCTGAATGAGGCCATGCAATTGCAAAAACGCAAGCGAGCTTATTTCGCGGCCACTCTGGTGGAACAGGGGATCATCACACCTGCCACCCTGAAATATTTTCTCAGCCGTTACGATCACCTAGATCAATCCCGTGCCTCCACCGTAATGAACCTGGATCTGAACTGAGGGGAGCACAAAAGAGGCCATTACAATGAGTGCAGACGCACCTGTTCATTAAGGAAGGTCAGTATGTCTCAGTACCAAAAAGTTGAGTACCGCATTGGCAAGGATGGGCAGATTACCGAAACTGTTCTCAACGCTGAGGGGCCCAGCTGTACTGCGAATACCACGGGCATGGAAGCGGCTCTGGGGTCCGTGATCCACCAGGATCTCTTACCGGAATACTACACAGCGGAGTCAGATCTGCAGGAGTCTCAAGCCGTAGGGGTTCGGCAGAGTCAATCCGCCTGATCCCTGGGTCCTTTTGCCATGCTTTACCGTCGCTTTGGTCGCACTGAACTGCGAATGCCCGTCTTCACCTGTGGGGGTATGCGCTACCAGTACCAATGGCAGGATTTGAGCTGGAGTCAGATCCCCAGCGAGAACCAAACCAATCTGGTAGCTACCATTCGCCAGGCCCTGGATCTGGGAATTAACCATATTGAAACGGCGCGAGGGTACGGATCCTCTGAGATGCAGCTGGGCCGGATTCTGCCTCGCCTGCCCCGAGAGTCGCTCATTGTGCAGACCAAAGTTGCCCCGGCTGCGGATGTAACTGAGTTTCTGCGCAAAGTGGACCAGTCCTTCGCCTACCTGCAGCTGGATTTTGTGGATCTGCTCAGTCTGCATGGCATCAATACTTATGAGCACCTGCAGCAGAGTTTAGGAGCGCAGGGCTGTGTGGCGGCAGCTCGACAACTGGTCCGAGAGGGAAGGGTGCGCCATCTGGGCTTCTCCACCCATGGGCCTCTGGAGGTGATCCTGGCGGCGATTCAGTCGGATCAGTTTGATTACGTCAACCTGCACTGGTACTACATTAACCAGGAAAACTGGCCCGCGATTCAGGCAGCAGCGGATCACGATATGGGGGTGTTTATCATCAGCCCCTCCGATAAGGGGGGCAAGCTGTATCAGCCTCCAGCCAAGCTGGTGGATCTCTGCCGACCCCTCAGTCCCATGGTCTTTAATGATCTCTTTTGCCTCTCTCATCCGCAGGTGCACACTCTCAGCATTGGTGCCGCCCGCCCCAGTGATTTTGCAGATCACCTTCAGGCTCTGATCTTGTTGGACCAGGCTGACACGCTTCTACCCCCGATCCTGGCCCGACTGGAAACAGCGCTGGCGGAGGTGGTGGGAGAATCCTTTGCCAAGCAGTGGCGGCAGGGTCTACCCAGCTACTGGGACACCCCTGGTCAGGTGAATATTCCTGTGATCTTGTGGTTGCGTAACCTGGTCCTGGCCTATGATATGGTCGATTATGCTCAGAACCGTTACAACCTCTTGGGTAAGGGCAGCCACTGGTTTCCGGGTGAGAAGGCAGAGCGAATTGAGAACAATCAGTTGCGCTCCTGTTTACAGGCCAGTCCTTTTCGGGATCAGATCCCGGATCTGTTGCGGGAAGCCCATCAACTCCTGAACGGGGCAGCGCTAGAGCGGCTCTCCCAGAGTTAGGGGAGAAAATGACGTTGCTCTGGCAAGGCGGGGGAGTAGAGCTGCTAAGATATCTAGAAGCTTGACGGCGGTCTGGTGGCGTAGCCAAGCGGTAAGGCAGGGGCCTGCAAAGCCCCCCATTCGCCAGTTCAAATCTGGCCGCCACCTTAAAATTCTGAACAGGACGAAGGTAGGCATGAAAGATAAGTTGATGTTGATGTTGCCGGGACCCACGCCTGTCCCTGAAAGTGCAGTGCTGGCAATGGCTCAGGCCCCTATGGGTCACCGCAGCAAGGATTTCACCGCCATCCTCAACGAAGTAAGTGAAGCGTTGCGCTGGCTGCATCAAACCACCTCTGATGTCTATGTGTTGACGGCCAGTGGCACGGGAGCCATGGAAGCGGGGATCGTCAATGTTCTCAGCCCAGGAGATCGGGTGCTCTGTGGTGTGAATGGCAAGTTTGGGGACCGCTGGGCCAAGATGTCCAAAGCGTTTGGGCTGGAATGTGAGCGGATCGAGTCGGATTGGGGCGTTCCTTATCCCGTCGAAGTCTTTCGGGATCGCCTGGCTGCCGACACTGAGAAAACCATCAAGGCAGTGATCCTCACCCACAGCGAAACCTCCTGCACGGTGGTCAATGATATCCAGACGATTGCCCAGCTGGCTCGGGAGCATGGAGAGGCGCTGGTGATCGTGGATGGAGTCACCAGTGTAGGGGCAATGCCCGTGCCCATGGATGAGTGGGGCCTGGATGTGGTGGCCTCTGGATCTCAGAAGGCTTACATGCTGCCCCCTGGTCTGGGATTTGTGGCGGTGAGCCCGCGTGCGCTAGCGGCAGCAGAACGCTCCACCATGCCCAAGTTCTACTGGGATTTCAAAATGGCCCACAAAGAGCTGGCTCTTGGCAACACTCCCTTCACCCCTGCCGTCAATCTGATCTATGGTCTGCGCACAACGTTACAGATGATGCAGCAGGAAGGGTTAACGGCGATTTTTGAGCGTCATGCTCGTCTGGGGGCTGCCACGCGGGCGGGGGTCAAGGCGCTGGGGCTGAAGCTGCTGGTGAATCCCGAGACTGCAGCCAGCGATACGGTAACGGGGGTGTATGCGCCTGCCGAGATGGATGCCGACACGATCCGCAGCTTGATGTCTAAACAGTTTGATATCTCTCTGGCGGCAGGACAGGATCATCTCAAGGGCAAGATCTTCCGCATTGGCCATATGGGCTTTGTCAGTGGCCGCGATATTCTCATGACTCTGGCTGTTCTGGAATCAGTGCTGCAGACTCTGGGCTACAGTGACTTTACCCCTGGGGCCAGCACCAAGGCTGCGTCTGATATCCTGGCGGTCTAAGGATCTTCCTGATCAGGATCACCCAACTAAACTTTCTAACTCCCCTCCCTAGGATCTTTCCCTTACAAAGTGTAGAGCAAGGGCTATTTCTCCTATTGGCATCCGTCATGATGTTTGTTTTTCAACTTAAGTGTCTGGTTAATTTCACTTGAGTTGGTTTTGTATAAAAAGAGGAAAACATTATTTAATATAAGTCCAAGTTCACAAGGGTTAAAATCAACACGAAATTGAAGCCAGGCTGTTTTCGTAGAGACTTTCTATGTTTCAGCGATTTCGAGTGGTGTGGCTGTTCATAGCCCTTTGTCTTTTCATCCCTCTGTTAGTGGGTTGTGGTGGTGGCAGTCAAGTTACAGCCCTCGCTCCTGAATCGTTAACTTCAGATCAGATTGAGAGCAGTACAACAAGTCAATCCACAGATCAGTATGTTTCTCGTCGGATTAGTTACATTGAAACCTGGTTAGAGCAACATCAATCGGGTGCTTTAACGCCTCAAGATGCAGAGTCTGTGGCGTTGCTATCTGGTTTGCCGCTTGCTGCAATGCAGCCGGTACTTATGGAGGGGCTACCTGATAGTAACTACCTGATCCCAATTGATATTAACGACAATAGCTATGTGCTAGTGAGAGATTCTCTTGGTTATCGGCGCTTCCATCTATGGAAGGACTGCCAGGCTGACACCTATAACTTTGACTTTGCTAGCCCATTCGCGCTAAACAATAACCAAGAAGTTGTAGGTCAATTTAATAGCGGCTCAGGGATCTGGTCAACATCAGGAACTACTTTACTACCGTTTCTAGGTTACCTGGACATGGATCCAGATGCGGGTACTGTCGATAACTGGTTTAACCCCCAGGCCTTTGATTTAAATGATAACGGACAAGTTTCCATTCAAATTCAACAGCCTTTGGAGGATGGACCATACCAATTTAGATTTGTTCCTGGGGTTTGGTTGCCTGCTGAAGAGTATGGAATCCCAATTTCTCTTCCAGCTGGATATTATGTGCAGGGGGGCCCAAATAATGAATATATGGATTCGCTCCATATTAATAATTTAGCTCATGTCTTTGGCCATGTATCTGATCTAGATTCAGGGTTTGAGATAGGATCTTTTTTCTGGGGTGGATCCTTCCAATTGATGGGGGCACCGCCTGGAGGGTATGACTTTTATGTGTGGGCAATTAATAATCTAGATCAGGCTATTGGAGAGAGTTACTCTGCTAGTAATTCCTGGTATTTGTGGGGTCAAGGCAGTTATACAGAACTCAATTTTGCGCCTCTTGACCTCAATGACGAAGGACAGATTGTGGGGCAATTGGGTAATGAAGCAGTTCTTCAAGAGAATGGGCAGTTATATCGGCTTCCACTCCCTGCTGGATATAATAGAGCAATTGCCACCAGCATTAATAACAGGGGTGAAATTGTTGGTGCTGTCTCAGGATCAGGTTTCGGGAACTATGCTTTGGTTAAATGGATCCCAAGTGAGGAGTATGATTCTGGTAATCTCGTGGACCTGATTGAGGATGGGGGATCTCAATGTGATCCGCAAACTAGCCTAATGGCTCAGGAGCCTGAGTCTTATGATGTGATGGTTCAAGGGAGTACGATCACACTTAATGTCTTTGACTATGCTCAGGCAGATCTGGATGGGATCAACATTTATCAGAATGATGAGTTGATTGCTACGATAGACTCTCTGCAAGAAGGAGCTTCTATAGAAGACACAGTTGTGGGAGGGCAACAGATCGAGCTAGAGCTTGAAGACGGGATCAATGGAATACGAATTGAGGGAATTGATGAGGGCTTGCTTTCTCCGGTAACGGCAGCTATAGCCTTTGATCCTGAGAAAGTTTTGGAGGGTCCTCGGGGGTTATGGGCTCAATTGCCTGAGGGGGGATCGACTCAAGAATTTACGGTTGCTCCATGCCCACCACCTCAACTTGAGGATCTGTTAGATAGCGTCACTGATGATCGACAGCGGAAGCTACTAGAATCAATGTTGTCGGCAACCAATACAGACAAAATTCCAAACACGAATTGGTGGACTCATTTAGTGCGATCTGGGCCTGAAAGTGAACCAGACATAACCCGTGCCTATGTGCTGAACGAGCTAATCGCTGAAGCGATAGAAAATGAGTTTAGTGATCTGCAGGTTATGATACTAGCATCTCAAGTAATTGGAGAATCAAACCTAGATCCGACAATTGCTAATGGTGGTGCTTTGGGGCTCTTACAATATATATATAAGGCTGATGCTGAAGGAGAACCACCAATAAGAAGTGATGAGATTAGTACAGCTCTTAGAATAAGTAGAACTGAGTTAGATAATAACCCGATGAAAAGAAGTAGTGCTGCTCTAACCTTAGAGACAGGAGTAAGACTTGCCGTACAGGGCCTAAAGCAAGGCTTGTTTGTTAGGAGTGGGGGTATAGCCATACCAGCCCCAAATAGCTTGACGCCTGAAGAGCTTATCCATTCAACACCACCCCAGGATTGTGGAGATATTATGACCAGGCAAAACAACTTTACTTCTAACTACTTAGAGTGCATAAACTGGTCTGTCAGAAGATATATAGTTCATGGAACTAGGAATACTTTGTTTGAGCCTTATTTAAGTATTCTCAAAGATTTTATTAATCAATATATTAACTACGATCAGCATGTGATATGTGAGTTCCCCAATTCATGATTTTTGAGGAGTTTAACAATATGCAAAAACGTTTCCTTCTTCGTTTACTGATATGTATACTCGCTGGTGCCATCTTACTTGCTAGCGAGTTCCCAAGAAACAAGTTTCAGGTGGCTCTTTCTCAAGCTCAAGCTTCTTTTATGCTCATTGAAGATGAGGAAGAGTTAAGTCTCATTCGGGAAGCAGCTTGCCATTCGCCATTGGGTGGAATGCCTCCTTGGGAAGATTGCACTGTGGTATCTGGTCCGGTTGCTATTCGCATCGAAACAATGATAGGTGGGACTCCAGTGCATGGCTATGCAATGATGGTTATCTCTGGTAAGCCTCCCTTGGCTGATTCAGCCTACAAGAAGTAATGAGGAGTGAACTTTGGGATGGCGGTTGGTCACTTGCTTGGCCCTTGTATGCCGGAGTGTATAATTCTGACTCAATTGATATAGATTTCCTTTTGCCAGCCATCGATCCACCATTAGATACCGCACTACCTTTTTTGGCTGATGAGCTTACAAAAGAAATGAATAGTGGCTGTAACGGATCAGCAGATCCTGTGCAGGTGGTAGCCACACGACAATCCAATCAACTGCGGCGACCCAATGATGTCACGGTTGTTGACAGAAAATACATCATCGCTCAACAGGGATCGAATCCTAAAAATGCAGGTCTCCGGATCTTCGATAGTTTGACAGGTAGCTCCTCATTGATCCTGAGAAATGGTCCGATCGGTCGACCCTTGGGTGTGACCACGGATGGCACAGACTATGTTGTGAGTTCTCTGCTTAACAATGTCAATGATGGGGCTTTCTTTCGGGTAAGTCAGGCAGGCACAGTCACTGGTTCTTTGCTACTTCCTTCTGACACTAGGCCCTTTGATATTGTCTACGACTCTGCCAATGATCTCTTCATGGCTACTGAAACCATCTCTGCTTCAATCGTAGTGATTGATAGCGCGTTCACCCATGCACAGATCTTCCCAATTCCAGGACTATCAAGAGGGTCTAATGCTCCAGCAGGCATCACAGTTCAGGGACCTGGGGACTACATCATCACAGATGAATTGACAGGAGAATTGTTCAGGCTACAGGAGTCCTCTCCAGGAAGTGCAGCGATCGGCCAGTTCAATAGCTTAACTACCCTAGCGAGTGGATTGGGTGTTGCGGTTGGAATCACCCTAGATGGCAATGACTACATTGTGACTGATTCCAATGGTCGCTTACTCAGGGTCTCAGGAGGATCGGTTGCTGAGATCAGATCTACTACAGGTCTACTGGGCAACCCAACTGGATTGACAACTCTGAGATCTGGTAACTATTTAGTGCTGGACTACAACGGAGATCGACTTCTAGAGATCACCGATTGCCCAGACTAGATCACTAATCACTTCGGGAATTGATGAGGGCTATGCCTCTCCGGTGACACCAGCCTTTGCCATTGATCCTGAGAAAGTATTGGAGGGTCCACGGGGGGGTATGGGCTCAATTGCCTGAGGGGGGATCGACTAATGAATTAGAAATTATTGCTTGCCCCCCTCCAGTGATCGAGGAGATACTCGATAGCATCAACGCTACAACTAGCCCCGATCCCGATCGGCAGAAGAAACTCTTTGAAGCTATGGTTTCTGTTACTGGCCTTCTTAATCAAAATCAAGACACTACTTGGTGGATAGTTATGGTAAGAGCAGCGCCTGATGAAGAACCTAGTATTTCTCGTGCAGAGGTGCTCAACAGGTTGATTAGTGAAGCAATAACTGAAGACTATAGTGATTTACAGATATTGGTATTAGCTTCAAATGTAGCTGGAGAATCAGAATTTGATCCGACAGCAAGAAATGTGAGTAGTGGTGCTAGTGGTCTTATACAGCTCATATACCAGGAAAGAACTACTGATGCTGAGATAGCTTCAGCACTAGGACTAACAGAAGCTCAGTATACAACAGATGCGAACCTGAGAAATGCTGCTCTCCTATCATTAGGTACTGGTGTTAGGCTAGCAGTGAGGGGTATGAAGGAGGGATACTTTATCGGTGTTGGGGGAGTTGATGTCAAAGCTCCTGTTGGTCTAACCCCAGATCAAGTTGATGAAGCAAAGCTTGAGGAGATAAACAACTCAGCAAGGGAGTTTATCGTGCAAGGTGCTCTGGATACAATGTATGAGCCATATAAGAGTATCTTGCGAGATTTTATCGAACAATATGTGAACCATGAATCAGGTAAAATAGAATGCACCTATTTTAATTAGACTTCCAGTATCCAAAAGATTGTGGAGTTGATCAGCATGAACCGAAAAGCTATTATCCGTTTTCTCATCTTTGTTTTCGCGATTGCTAATGTCTCTTATTTCTATCCCTTGGAGAGAGGATCTAGGACTGTTTATTCCCAAGGTCAAGACGCAATACTACTCATCGAAGATCAGGTAGAACTAAATCAGATCAGGGAAGCTGGATGTCATCCTATTCAGCTAGGTCCACCATATACTCACCCGTGGGAGGAGTGCATAGCTATAGAAGTCGTAGCAACATATGTAGATGCTATGAATGGAGATCGTCCTATCTCTGGATTGGCAATGATGATTATCTCTGGAAAACCACCACATACAGGTGCAACTACTCAAGAGGCAATGGTCAGTATGCTGACTGATGAAGGATGGACTGGGGCAGTTCCTTTGTATCCTGGGGCCTATGATTTGGAGACACATGCAATTGATACAGTCCGTCCTTATTCTTCTGATCTAAGTCCATATCTTCAGTTTCTAGGTGATGAACTCACCCAAAAATGAGGGATCGTTGTGACGGATCAGCAGTTCCTGTGCAGGTGTTAGCCACGCGACAATCCAATCAACTGCGGCGGCCCAATGATGTCACGGTTGTTGATAAAAAATACATCATCGCTCAACAGGGATCGAATCCTAAAAATGCAGGTCTCCGGATCTTCGATAGTTTGACAGGTAGCTCCTCATTGATCCTGAGAAATGGTCCGATCGGGCGACCCTTGGGTGTGACCACGGATGGATCCGATTATATTGTCAGTTCTCTCCTTAATAACGCCTCAAATGGAGCCTTCTTCCGTGTAAGTCAGGCAGGGACTGTAACTAGTTCTTTGCAGATCCCTATTCCCTCGGTTCCCTTTGATATTGCCTACGATGCTGCTAATCATCTTTTTGTTGCTACGGAAGTCCTCACTGCTTCTGTGGTGGTGATCGATGAAGCCTTTACCTCTGCAACTGTCTTCCCCATTCCAGGGCTGACAGCCGGTTTTAATTCGCCCAATGCCATCACAGTTCAGGGACAGGGAAATTACATCATCACAGATGCCCTGGCAGGTAATTTGTATCAACTACAGGAATCTTTACCAGGAAGTGCAGCGAGTGGACAGTTCAACACAGTGACCACCTTAGCCAGTGGACTAGGTGAACCCGCAGGAGTCACCATTGATGGAAATAACTTCATTGTGAGTGACTCCACGGGTCGTCTGTTCAGAGTCTCAGGAGGATCAGTTACTGAGATCAGATCTACAACGGGTCTACTGGGCAACCCAACAGGATTGACAACTCTGAGATCTGGGAAGTATTTAGTGCTGGATTACAACGGAGATCGACTTCTAGAGATCAACGATTGCCCAGACTAGATCACTAATCACTTCCGGGCTCGATGAGGGCTATGCCGCTCCGGTGACACCAGCCTTTGCCATTGATCCTGAGCAGGTGTTAGAGGGTGCGTGCGGGTTGTGGGCGTCGCTGCCTGAAGATGGATCGACCCAAGAGTTTTTGATCGAGAGGGAGATAGAGCTAACTTATCCTTAGCCATCACAGATGTTATCCACCAAACATGGTGTTTTTGGGATCCTGTGTCTATTATGGACTGGTGTGCTTCATAAAAGTTAGCTTTTCCTTGTTTCTGGGTGGGTACGATGGCACAGCTTCAACTTGAGAGCCCCCAACTCCGGCAGCAGGATCTGCGGCAGGTCTGGAACCAGATTGGCCCCCAGAGTTGTCCTCATGAGTACAACTTCCACCTGCATACCTACTTCTCGGATGGTCAGCTCAGCCCTAAAGACCTGGTCAACCAGGCGATCGAGCTGGGATTAAAAGGGTTGGCAATTACCGATCACCACAGTGTTGAGGGCTACGCGGAAGCTCAAGCCTGTGTGGAGGCTTTGAACAACCTGCAACTCTGGTCAGGTGTGGAGATCACTGCTCACCTGCTGGGGTGCGAGGTGCATATTCTGGGCTATGCCTTTGATCCTGAAGCCTTGGTTCTGCAGCCTTTTTGCAGGGCGAAGCTGTTCCCAATGCCAGTGCTGCAGATGTGGTTGCTGCCTTGCATCAAGCTCATGGGTTGGCGGTTCTGGCCCATCCCTTTCGCTATGCTCGTGAGGCTGAGGATCTGGTGGCAGCGGCCGTGGCTCTGGAGATGGATGGACTGGAGGTGTACTACTCCTACAAAAATCCCGATCCCTGGCAGCCCAGTCCTGTGCAGACCGCAGCAGCCGAGATCTTTGCCGCTCAGTTTGGTCTCTACCGGACCTGTGGCACCGATACTCATGGCCTGAAAATTACTCGCCGGATTTGAGCCCCAGTTTGTGGGAGTAGGATACGATGCATTTGGTGTTTTGCTCCAATGATTTCCTAGACCTGTGAGGGGTGTGGAAGAGGTGATGATCAGTTCCCCGTTCCCTCGTGAGTGATGACTTTGTTGCGCTCGATCCATCCAGACCTCTTAACCCTAGCAACCCCTGTTTCGCTAGCTACCCTATCCACCACGCAGGATCACGTTCTCGTCGTGGATGATCAGCCAAACAGTCGCCGTTACATTAGTCAACTGTTGCAGGCAGCAGGCTACAGCGTTACCACTGCCACTTCTGGTCAGGAAGCTCTGCACCTGATGCAAACTCTACAGCCCGATCTGATCCTCCTGGATGTGGTGATGCCCGATGTCAGTGGTTTCCAGGTTTGTCAGCAACTGAAGGGAAATGAACTCACCCGACTGATTCCGATCGTTCTGATCACCTCTTTACGGGATCGTGGCAGTCTTCTGCAGGGAATTGAGGCAGGGGCAGATGACTTTATGCCTAAACCTTTTGACCCGATGGAATTGTTGGCCCGGGTGCGCTCCCTGGTCTATCAAAAGCACCTGAATGAAGACCTGGATCACGCCGCTCAGGTCCTTTTTGCCATTGCACGCTCGATTGAGAGCCGCGATCCCACCACCGGTGATCACTGTGAACGTCTGGAGCATCTGGGGAAGGCGTTTGGACTCCATCTGGGTCTCAGCCACCAGGAGATCAAGGCGCTGCGCTGGGGGGCTTACCTGCATGATATTGGCAAGGTTGGCATTCCCGATGCCGTTTTAGGAAAACGTACCCGCCATACTCCAGAAGAATGGGAGATCATGAAATCTCATGTTCTGATCGGGGAGTCGATCTGTCAGGGCTTACGGACCATGCAGGATGTTCTGCCCATCATTCGCCATCATCATGAGCGTTGGGATGGCTCTGGCTATCCGGATCAGCTGGTGGGGGAAGCGATTCCTTTACTGGCACGGATTTTCCAGGTGATTGATATTTTTGATGCCCTCACCTCCGAACGTCCCTACAAGCAGGCTTATACTCCAGAAACCGCTCTACAAGTTCTGGCCCAGGAAACTGAGAATGGCTGGCGAGATCCTCATGTGGTTCAAGAGTTTTCTCGCTTTATCCGTTTGCATCCCCACCTCTGTGCTCAGGCCGAGATCTCCCATGCTTCTGAGGTTCTGGTGGTCTCTTGATCTCTGACCCAGCCCGTTGATTGTAGAGCTGCCAGCGACCGATCGCGGTAGGCGGCATAACGCGCCTGTTTATTGCGGATCTTTTTCCCCTTCAGGGGAGGCAGAATCCCGAAATTGGCGGGCATGGGTTGAAAGTGTTTGGGATCGGCGCTGCTGATAAAGGCAAATAGGGATCCCATCATGGTTTCTGCGGGCAAGGTGAGAGGTTCCGCTCCCCTGGCCAATCGGGCTGCATTTCTGCCTGCCAACCAGCCACCCGCAGCTGCACAGGCATAGCCTTCTGTCCCCGTGATCTGACCTGCTGCCAACAGGGTGGGACGCTGACAAAACTGTAGAGTGGGGAGTAGCAGCTGGGGTGCATTCAAAAAGGTATTGCGGTGCATCACCCCCATGCGCACAAATTCCGCGTTTTCCAGACCCGGGATCAGGCGAAACACTCGCTGTTGTTCTCCCCAGCGCAGATTGGTCTGAAAACCCACCAGATTCCATAGCTGACCCGCCCGATCCTCCTGGCGCAGTTGCACCACTGCATGTGGGCGTTGACCAGTCCGAGGATCCTGGAGACCTACAGGTTTAAGGGGGCCAAAGCAAAGGGTGTCTCGGCCCCGGCGGGCCATTTCTTCAATGGGGAGGCAGCCCTCGAAAAACTTGCGTTCCGACTGCTCAAAATCCTTGAGGGGAGCCTGTTCAGCACTCACCAGGGCCTGCCAGAACTGGTCGTACTCCGTCTCCGTCATGGGGCAGTTGAGATAGGCGGCTTCCCCTCGATCATAACGGGAGGCCCGAAAGACGATCTCAGGATTGATACTCTCCCCCAGCAGGATGGGACTGGCGGCATCAAAAAAGCTGAAGTACTCCAGTCCTGTCCATTGCTGTAGCACCTGGGCCAATGGATCGCTGGTGAGAGGTCCGGTGCAGAGGACTGTGATCCCTTCTGGAATAGTCTGGACCTCTTCTCGCCTGAGACTGATATGCGGATGCTGATCCAGTAAGGTTGTCAGGCTGGCACTGAAATGGGCTCGATCTACCGCCAGGGCTCCCCCCGCTGGCACTGCGTGCTGGTCGGCCATGCGAATCACAATCGATCCCAGCTGCCGCATTTCCTCCTTCAGCAACCCGGCGGCCCGATCCGTGGCCATGGCCCCAAAGGAGTTACTACACACCAGCTCGGCCAGCTGATCCGTGTGGTGAGCAGGACTGGTGCATACCGGGCGCATCTCATACAGAATCACATCCAACCCGGCCTCCGCAATCTGCCAGGCGGCTTCTGTCCCGGCCAGACCACCCCCAATGACATGGATCGGAGTAGAAGATGTTGAACTGGGATTCGTGCTGCTCATGGAACCGATTGAGCTAGAAACGGAGCACCCAGCTTAGCCTATTTCCAGAATCTTGATCGAGACGGGGATGAGGATACCTGTCCTTAAACTATGCTGAGGCAACAGCTAAAAGACATGGGGACTCATGACACTGATCCTGAAGAGTGATGATCTCTTTCTGATCACGGATCAGCTGGGGATGATGCCTGATAGACGCTCCGAAACCCCGTCTCCCCGATCCAGCCTGGGGCTATTCTGCCATGACACACGCTATCTCTCTCATCTGGAATGGCGAATTGGGGGACAGAGTCCTCTCCTGATCGAAAGTACAGCTCAAGGCGGATATATCCTCTCGGTTCTGAGTACCAACCCCGCTTTAGTCCCCGAAAAGATCGCGTCTGGATTGATCAAGATCGAGCGAGAAATTCTTCTCCACAGAGGTTTGTTTGAAGAGTTACAAGTGACTTATGAAGGGTTGAACCCGGTGTCCTTGGAGTTGAGCCTTAGTTTCGCAGCTGATTTTGTCGATCTCTTTGAAGTTCGGGGCTGGGATCGCCCTCGCCGGGGTGACCTTCTCCGCCAGAGGGTTGAAGGCTCAGGGTGTTCTCTGGCCTATCAAGGGGTGGACAGATCAATCATGGAAAGCTGCCTTCGCTTCATGGATCAGCAGCCAGATATTTTGCAGGGGCACACGGCTCTCTGGCATCTGCATCTAGACGCTCATGCCACCTGCCGGATCAGTTACCGTGTTGAGTTGCTGAGGGATAATCGCTCGGTGTCTCAGGTGCCGATTCCAGCCACTTTAGCCCAGGCCAAAGCTGCGGAGGCCATGGAAGCAGAAACCTGGAGGCAGCAGATCACCCGCATTCGCACCGATAACTCTGACTTGAACCAGGTGATCCAGCAGGCGGAAAGAGATATTTACCTTCTGCGCCAGAGCTTTGGTTCCCGAAAAACCCTATCGGCGGGGATCCCCTGGTACTGTACTCTCTTTGGACGAGATTCCCTGATCACAGCGGCTCAGGTGCTGATCCTGGATCCCTCCCTGGCTCGGGAAACCCTACAGATCCTGGCGGCGTATCAGGGGCAGCAAGAGGATGAATGGCGGGAGGAAGAACCGGGCAAGATCCTGCATGAACTGCGGCTGGGGGAAATGGCCCGTTGCGGTGAGATCCCCCACACCCCCTACTACGGCACGATTGACGCCACCCCCCTGTGGCTGATGCTCTATACCGATTACTTCACCTGGACCTGCGATCAGGAGGCACTCACCACCCTCTGGCCCCACGCCCTGGCCGCCATGGACTGGATTGATCGGCATCTACACCCCACGGGATATCTGGCCTATCAACGTCGATCTCGGCTGGGACTGGAGAATCAGGGGTGGAAAGATTCGGGAGACTGCATTGTCGATCGGCATGGACGCTTAGCTCCCGCCCCCATAGCCCTTTGTGAAGTGCAGGGGTATGTGTATGCCGCCAAGCAGGGGATGAGTCGTCTGGCCCACTGGCAGCAACAGCCGGATCTGGCCCAGCGCTGGCAGGCGGAGGCCCGGGCTCTGAGGGAACGGTTTAACCGCGACTTTTGGGTGGCAGATCTGGACTACTGCGCTCTGGCTCTGGATGGAGAAGGACAACCTGTGGATGCTATTGCCTCCAATCCGGGCCACTGTTTGCACTGCGGCATTCTCTTCGCGGATCAGGCCCGCAGCGTGGCGGAGCGGCTCATGGCGCCCGATCTCTTCAATGGCTGGGGAATCCGCACTCTGAGCAGCCTCTCTCCTGCCTACAACCCCATGGGGTACCACACCGGATCCGTCTGGCCCCACGACAATAGTCTGATTGCCTCAGGTCTAAGGGCGGTGGGATGTAAGGAGTCGGCCCTGGAGGTGGCACAGGGATTGCTGGAGATGACGGTGCAACAACCCTACTTCCGCCCTCCCGAACTGTTCTGCGGCTATGAACGCACGGAAACGGATTCTCCCGTCCTCTATCCAATCGCCTGCTCTCCCCAGGCCTGGGCCACGGGGACCCTGTTTCAACTGCTGCAGACCCTGATCAACCTGCGCCCAGATGCCCCCAGCAATAGCATGCGAATTCTGGACCCGCTACTCCCTGCCTCGATCCGGCACCTGACCCTGGAAAACCTGAAAGTGGGAGATACGGTTCTGGATCTGGAGGTTCGGTGCTCTGCTAATGGGCAAGCCACTGCCACCTGTCAAGTTGTAAGCAAGCGGGGCAATCTGCGAGTGGCAATGGACGCCTGAGACTCTTTCGATGGATCAATCCATCTGCGGCTTGTGGCACGTATTCTGTGTTGGGGATCCCTGAAACTGTACGCGTTAGTCTCTCCATCGCTTGGGGGCTGGGCTTGAGAATGGGAGCAGCGATCCTGCAGGTTCCTCCCTCGCTTGAAAGAAGACGGATTCATTTACGGATACAGGCAAACCCATGAAAGGCTTCCATTCCTATTTGCCAGTTTTGCTCATCTTGCCTCTGTTGATCTCTGTTCAGGGGGTCAGGGCCCAAAATCTGGATGATCTTTGTCTGCGCTACCCTCAGAATTCCAGCTGTGAGCAACACCGGATCGGTTCTGCCGGAGGGGAAAGGGCGAAAAAATTGGGAGAAGGCGAAGCGGTTTCAGAGCGGCAGCAGGATCGGTTCACCGCCCAGGTCCTGATCCCTGCCCCTAAAGAGGAAGTGTGGGACGTTCTCACGGACTACAACCGCTTTTCCGAGTTCCTTCCTGGGGTTGCCCAGAACCGCGCCACCTTGATCAAGGATGAAGGAGGACAGCGCACCCTGCTCATGGAATCCACCAATGTCACGAAGGTGCTACTTTCCCAGATCGAAAGTCAGGTACAGCTACAGTTGCAGGAACGTCCCACTTCTGAGATTGCTTTCATGCTGGTGGAAGCCAAAGATCTGGAGCAGTTTGAAGGGCAGTGGCAGTTAGAGACTGTGATCCCACCAGATACAGAGCTTTTTGCAGGCACAGAGTCCGCTACCCTGGTCACCTATCGCGCTCAAGCCAGCATCAGTGGCGGTCCCCAGGCCATTTTTGCTCAGATCTTTGAAGATCAGATCCGGAAAAATCTTGCTGCCATCCAGGCAGAAACGATCCGTCGCGTCCTGGGTTAATTTTCAGAAATCTGTGAGGGCAGACTCAGGGTTGGCCTCCCGATCTACCTCTGAGAATTGAACTTTGCGGTAGAGATCTTCCAATGGAATGGTAAAGGGAATGCTGGTTAACGGCAGCTGGATATCTTCACTGTCCAGATCTTGCAGATTCCACTGTTTTACTGCTCGTTTGCTGTCGTGTTCCACATGAAAGCGGATCTGGCTGATCAGGACATATTCTTCCAGGCTGGGAATGGTACGGTAGAGTGAAAATTTTTCTAGCCGATCATAATACTCAGTTGATTGAGAAAGAACCTCAATGATCACTCTCGGGTTACAGATAATGTCGGTACGATTTTGGTGATACTCTACTGCCCCGGCAACGACCATGACATTAGGATAGGTGTAAGCTTGCTCCTCTGGGATCCAGAGTTTGACATCGCCAATAAAGTTTTCGTACTCATCTCCGTCTTTTGAAGCAAAGTGGAGCCATGCACTTAAATTGCGGGCAATACGATTGTGGTTGGTTGTTGCTCCTGTCATGGCAATGATCTTGCCCATAATGTATTCATTTTTATTCTCGGCAGCATCATCCAGAGCGAGATACTCTTCAGGACTATAGTGCTGCTTTTTGGTGATATCCAAGACTTGCATGTTCTGATCCTTCCCTTCTGGGACAAAAAGTGCTCTAGATAAAGAGGATCTGAAGAACCCTAATCCTCCTGAGCAATAGCTGAGGCCACTGAATTGTTCGTTCTTTCATTCAAGATCTTGTGAATCACCTCAAGGGGACAACGCATGTTTTCGGCAAAACCTAGAATGCCCCGATCACGATATTCATAGAGTAATTCACCCCTAGAATCAAATAAAAAGGTACTGCCTCGCTGAGTTAAATACGCTGCGTCAGGTACATAGGTATTCCAGTGGCCCAGCACCTCCGCCATGTTACGCAACCGCAGGGTGGCCAGTTCCAGGGGGCGTTGGGAGCCGCTCTTGCCGACCCGATTGAAAAACGATCCTTTCAAGGGCGGCAGGGGAAAAGCACGCACTTCCTCTTCATCCCTGATCAGCTGTGGTGCCCGTCGATCCCCACGGTACCCGCGCCAGACTTCTGCTAGAGTCCCTGGACTTTGGATCCCAGCGCACATAAGCATCAGGTTCACCCAGGCTTTCTGTCCTGCTTTCAAACCGGGCAGGTTCAAAGTTAGTCCCGCGTACAACCCCAGGTCCTGATGGATCTGCGCTTCGGGATCCACAAATAGCTGTTCGGCAGGAAAACCAGTGTAGGTAGAAAATTGCTGGCCGGACTCACGGTTGCCAATGCCAATGGCGCGGATCTCTACCCCCTGAGCGTGGAGGGACTGTGATTCTCGTTGGATCCACCAGGCATATTCCAGGCTGTCAAAGTCTCCCAGTTGCGGCCAGATCAGGATCAGGACATAGGAGGAATTGCATCCAGTGAGCAGAGGATGACATAGCCCATCACCGACCTGTTGACGCTGAGTGGTGGAAAGCAGGGTATAGAGATCCATAAACGGTTACAAAAAATACGGAGAGTGCTTGCCGCCAGAGGTCTGGCAGTGTAAAACAAGATTGATGCATCAACTGGATTCTATGACACTAGAGCTAGAGCCTGCTGCTCCTGGTGAAGTGGCTGTCTACCAGCCCTATTATGCGGTGGGTCGCCGCGCCTATCTGGCTCGGGCTGTGAGCCTCTACAAAAAGGGCAGTTTAGAAGGGGAACGCCAGATCGAGAATGATGAGCCCATTCCCTTTATCGCCAGCTGGGTTAAGAAGCCTCTGCCTTCGGATCTGACCATGTGCAGCGTCATGTTTAGCCAGGATGCCGATCTGACCTACGAGCTTTCGATTGCCAACTATGAACTGGTGGAATATCTGATCGATGTGATCGGGCTCGATGATCGCGGCATGTCCCCAGACTTCAGCACAGCCTTTTACAAAAAACTGATGCGCTACGACGACTAGCTCGCCAGGTGCTGGTGGCCGTCTTCTGGCTGGAAATAGGTGGCTCTCCAGATCTGACGCCCGAGTAGCAGGATCAGGGCTGTCATATAGACCGTCAGTGAGCTCCAGAGAAGGTGATTGCTGTGGAAATGCCAGCCAGCAAAGGCAACAGGGACAAATCCTAGGATAAAGGCTGTGAGGGCCGAGTTACGCAGGATCACCCCCTTCTTTGAGGCCAATAAAGAAGCCTTCCAGAATAAAGGCGATCGCAGTCAGGCACAGCAGGGGTAGCAGCCAGATGGTGTAGTGCAACAGCTCTCCATTCAGCTCTCCATGACTGCTCAGCAGCCCAAAAACCTGGCGCGGAAAAATGTAGGTTCCCAGGGCAAAGACTAGGGCAATCAGCAGGCTGTTCCAGAGGGCCGTAACCACAACAGGCCGCATTTGCTTCCGTTCTCCCTGTCCCTGCAACTGTCCGATTAAGGTTTGGGTAGTCATGCCCACGCCGTTGACCGTGAATTGACTTAACAGGGCAATCTGGAGCAGGAGTCCATTTTCGGCCAGCACCGTGGTGCCCAGAGTGGCACTCAAATTCGTAAAGATCGCGTAGGCAGAAATCAGGATGGTAAAGCGAATCAGAATATTACTTTTTAGAACCACGATGGAGCGCAGAGATTGCCAATCCCCGATCTGACGCCAGATGTGGGGCAATAGTGACCACTGCACGGTCCAGGCTGCGATCACCAGATTGAATCCTAGCGCCAGGTATTGACTGAGGGCGGTGGCCAGTCCGGCTCCAGAGCTGCCCCATCCCCAGCGACTGATCATCCAGTAGTCCAGCACCACATTGGCCCCATTTCCCACCAGAGAAACCAGCAGCACGACTCCGGTTTTTTCCTGGCCCAGAAACCAGCCAAACAGAACGAAATTGAGTAACACTGCTGGGGCTCCCCAGATGCGGGCGTTAAAGTAGTCGATTCCGGCGAGCTTGATCTCCTCCGTTCCTGCTAACAGGGCAAACCCCAGCGTCTGGATCGGGTACTGCAGGATCAAGATCACGGCAGCCACCAGGATTGCCACCAGGGCACTGCGCACGCCCGCCAGCAGAATGGCAGCGGGATCGTTTTCCCCCACCGCATGGGAAGTGATGGCGTTGGTACTGTTGCGCAGAAACTTAAGGATCCGGTAGAGATAATCAAAGAGAATGCTGCCCAGGATCACCCCTGCTAGATAACGAATGTCATTGAGGTGACCGAGAAAGGCAATATCACACAGCCCCGCTAAGGGCACCATCATATTGGAGAGGGCACTGCTCAGTGCGAGTTGATAGAAGCGGATCAGGTTGGGTTGCTGCAGGAACAGAGGGGATTGAGCCATAGAGCAGATTGAGCAGAGGGAGAACCAGGATGCAAGAGCGGATTGGACATAATGTAGCTGAGAAGGGGAGGGATCAGGTGGAGTTGGTAATGTTCCAAGTGATCAATCCTGAGGGAGTATTCTGGAAGCTCAATTCCAAGCTTCAGTAAAATGGGCTTGCCGTCCTCTGTTAGTTGATGAATGATCCTATGGCTGTGATAACCCCAACCGAGCAGCATGATCCTGCCATTCAGGTGACTGGTCTGACCAAAACCTACGTCACGGGCTTCTGGTTTAATAAGCGGATCAACTCGCTTGAAGATTGTTCATTGAGCATCCAGCGAGGAGAAACCTTTGGTCTGCTGGGGCCCAATGGTGCAGGCAAAACAACCACGATCAAATGTCTCCTGGGGATTGTTGAACCCAGTGGTGGTCAGGGAAGCCTGCTCGGTCATCCTTTGGGAGATCTCTCGATCAAGCAGCGGGTGGGGTACTTACCCGAGAATCCTTATTTCTATGACTACCTCACCGCCTGGGAATTTTTAGAATTTGCCGGAGAGATCTTTCGCTTACCTGCCAAACTGCTAAAGGAGCGGATCCCGCAACTCCTGGACCTGGTGGGGTTATCCATCGATACCGCCCGCAAAAAGCAGCTCCGCACCTACTCCAAAGGCATGTTGCAACGCACAGGGTTGGCGCAAGCCCTGATCAACGATCCCGACCTGGTCTTTCTGGATGAACCCCTCTCAGGCCTGGATCCCATGGGTCGCTATCAGATCCGTGAAATTATTCTCTCCCTCAAACAGCAGGGTAAAACGGTGTTCTTTAACAGCCACGTGCTGGCGGATGTGGAGGCCATTTGTGATCGGATCGGGTTGATGGTTGCCGGAAAACTGGTGAGCCAGGGCAGTTTATCGGAGGTGTTGGGGGTCTCAGAAGCCTACCAGGTGAAAGGCCAGGGAGGACAACGGGATCTTCTAGAGGAAAAGCTGGAGCACTTTCAGCAGCAGGGGGATCACTGGCAAGGGGAGTGGTATGGTCCTCCTGAACAATGCTGGTCTATTCTCAGCCGGGCGGGGGCCACGGTTACGGATTTCAACCTGCGCCGCCAAACCCTGGAAGAATACTTTATCGATACGGTGCGTGCGGTCCAGGCAGACAAGAATAGTGAGTCATCAGAAAAGCGTTCGGGGTGATCTTTGTTATTCTTACTTCCAGCAAATCCAAGAGTTTGTGGAGTTAGAACACCACGTTGTCCTCAAACTCGAGCTGACCTCTAAAGAGATGGTTTGTTCTCATTGTGGACAGACGATCACTAAAATTAATCAAAATCGCCCTATCCTGGTGCGAGACCTAGCTATCTTTGGGCGTTCAGTCTATCTCCAGGTACCTCGTTGCCAATTTTATTGCCCTCATTGTCAGCACTATTCCACCGAAGCTCTCCCGTTTGTAGACTGGGAGCGTCCCTATACCCAGCGCTATAAAACCTATATTTATCAACAAGTTAAGCAAGCTACGATTGAGCAGGTTAGTCAGAATGAGGGGTTGAGTCGAGACCAGGTCGACAGATCTATAGTGATGCGATTAAGACCATTAGGAATCATTTAGAAGGGATCTGTCAATACTTTGCTAACCGTTCGCGCCAGCGGCGCCTTGGCGCAGTGACCAGTGGGGTCATGGAGGGAATTAATAACCGGATTAAGGTGATTAAGCGGCAAGGGTATGGGTTTACCAATATAGCCAACTTTAGGGCTCGATTATTGGCAGCGTTCTGGCCTTAACAATTCTATTCACCATAAGTCCAGGAGAGCCGAACAATTACCGGAAGTCAGTGAAGCGGTGGTCTATGCAGCCATGGTGAGATTAATGCTCAAACGCCTGACTTCTTAAGTCCCATTTAATCAATACCCTCTATCCAATCTCTGCCTCAACCATGACCGATCCTGCTCCCCCCCTCAGATCTTGACGCTGCCTGGAAAGAAACCCTAGGATCTCTATTTTCGAGCCGTTCCTGGCCTTCCTCTTCCCAGAAGCTCATGCCGCCATCAACTG
>JAAUUJ010000212.1 GCA_012030715.1 Synechococcaceae cyanobacterium SM2_3_1
GGACATTGGGAACAATTTTAGTTTTCCAATCCAAGTTCCTATCTATTCACAAGCGTCAGGATCCAGAGGTCTGGAGATTGAGGAAGATACAAAATGGGGAGGGTTTATTGATGCAGGAGTACGTACAGATGCAGCGATTGATCTAAGCGTGGTTGGTGAGGTGAGCTACAATCCACGAGTTGTGATCGACGTGGAATTTAATGAGGAAAGAAATCCGCTTTCAGGTCTAAGACTTCTGCATATTGAGCGGACAGGGCAGATGAGTGCTAAGGCAGCACTAGTGCTAAATGGATATTGGGAACTGACCCAGGATCTCGAGTTTGGGCTCTATAAAGGGAAAGTCTTAGTAAAATTTGCAGCGGGACCTGTTCCAGTATGGATAAAATTTGTCCCTGAGGCATCTATCGAATTAGCGAACTATCTGCGCTTAAGTATACAAGGGGAGTGGGGGGTTAAGTATGAGGGAGGAGAGCTGAATGAGACTATCCATTATGAAGATGGGGTCTGGTCTAAAGAAAGGGGTGTTGGGGAAGGGCAGGTCTTACCCATCTCGAGTGCCAATATTGATTTTACAGGCAGTTCTGAATTGGCATTTCATCCCGAGATCGGAGCATATCTTTACAGTGTAGCTGGGTTAAAAACAGGATTAAGATTCTATGTCAGAGGCCAGACCGGATCTAATTTCTAGGTGCTAATAGATCAGCCTGAGGATAGAGATTCCTATGGTCCTGGAGAATCGATTAAATTAAATGCAGCAGTTAGTGGAGGGCACAAGATTGATCTGTTTGCTGGGATCCGGTGGACTTTGGGGAGTACAGAGCCGTCGCGTTATTGTGTAGAAGATGCTTTTGATGACGGTGGTTGCGGACTAGCCTGCGAGCAAGACGAGCAAGCTCTTGAACAAACATCCTTAATTCGAAGCGTACACCCCAATCCACAAGCTACTCCGTATCCTCCAAGTACGGGAATTTATCCAGAGTCAACAGGAACAGTTACTTATGGGGGAGCTTATAATAAGATTGAAGAATCTATTTACAGACTAGCTAACATTAATAATATACGAACCACAGTAAGCTCTATACATCACATGCCGCCAGCCTGTCTGACAAGACATACTAAGCTAGCTCCCAATGGAAATGTTAGAAGTAGCCAAGACAGAAGCCCTTCGATAATAATTGATACGGATGATCATGAGTTGACTAGAAGTTTTAAGGGACGCTATCAACAAAACTATCCTACTAACTATGTGAGTAATTACCTTAAGAACTGTAGCTTACAAGAGTTTCAAAAATTGCAGCAAGGCGACGTAGTGTTTGACCTTAGTAAGATGCCACTCAACAAAAAGAATATGTACCAAAGCTTTATTGATGATATGGTAAGCTATACAAAAGGGCTAACAGATCAGGATGTCTGCCCATAGCTGTTAGTTAATCATTCTCTTAATTAAGGAGATAATTTATGAGGCAAAGAATTCAACTGGAAATTATTCCATATCAATCAATTGGAGGTATTGATCTTTATCAGTCTCGTGAATTCATTATAAGAGATTTGATTAATAAGCTGACTTTCTCACATAGCATTGAAGACGAAGAACAGTTTTTAGCACAAAAGGGAATCAAGATATCAGAGGACGGAAAATTAATTACGTTTTATGATTCGTCTTTATGCTTTGTTGAACTCACCTTATTTGGTAGATTACTTCTTGGAGCTTCATATCGAGAAGTTCTTGATTGGGTAGAGACAATATCTAATCCAACCATACATGAACGCATGGGGTTCAGGTCCAGCGAGTTTGGTATGTATTGCTTTCATATGTTTGGCCAAGAAAAGATTAATGAAATATCTATTTTTTCTCGACAAGATACCGCTGAGAGTATCAACTTAGAATTAATTCCTTATGTAGGACTAGGTCCAATACAACTTGGAAAGAATAGAGAAGAAGTTTTATTGGCAATAGAGTCAACCATTAAATATTCCAATCTCTCTGAATATATAACTGAATATGATGCAAACAGTTTAACGTACGACTATTTGATTAGGATTGGCATTATAATTGCATACAGTTCTGATAATAAATGTGAGTCCATCACAATAAATAATGAATCTGATTCAAAGAACCCCTATGTCAATATTATTTATAATAATAAACATCTTATTGGACTATCATTTCGAAAGATAATCTTATGGTTGGAATCAATAGATTCACATCTAATTCGTACAGATACGGGAGTTACTTCATTAAAACTTGGCATAAATATTAGTGACTCTTGTGGGATTGATCTTAGATACTCTCCCGAATCGATAACTGTTTTTTGCAGAGGTTATAATATAGATAGATTACTGTATAGTTAGTATACACTACAACTGTTGAGAATTAGGCTGATAGGAGAAAGAAATGTCACAAAAGATTTAACCCATACATATCCATGAAGAGCAGTTGTCATGCATTCAGGACGTTATGTCTACCAATTAGAATATGCCCGCTCAGAGGAAAACCATGTATTCAAACTTTGTCCAATAAATGGAAGAGTATACTAACGGATTAACTGATCAAGACGTATGCCCATAATTTAATTCTGGTGAGGAGAAAGAAATGTCTCAGAAGATAAAACTAGAAATTAATCCTCGTATATCAATTGGAGATATTGATCTTAACCAATCTCGAGAAATGCTAGTGAACAGGTTGTTTGATAAATTAAACTTCTCAGCTGCTATTCGAGACAAAGATGGATTCTTGAGGAATAAAGGAATAGAGGTTTGGGAAAGCGGAAAATCAATTACATTTTATAGAGCATCTTCATATTTTGTTGATCTAAAATTGTTTGGAAGATCATTGATTGGAGCTTCATATCTAGAAATATTAGACTGGATAGAGACAATATCAGATCCTATTATTTGCGATCTGTTTGGCTTTAGAGTATATGGAATTCAATGCATAAAAAAATATGACGCACAAACTATCCATGAGGTGTTCGTAACATCCCATATAGAGAACTCAATAAACCTGCAGCTAATTCCGTATCGAGGTTTAGGATCGATCTGTTTCGATATTAATCGAGAAGCTGTTCGCAATGCAATTTTCTCTTTATTTGTCGATCCTGTATTTCACAAGTATAGTATCGATAATCATGGTAGAGATTGGTTTGAGAAGATTGGCATTAATATCGAATACAATTCAAATGATTTATGTGAAGCTATTATTGTGTGTAATCAATCGGATTATGCAGATCCTTGGATCGATGTTTCTTACCAGGGAAGCAATATAATGGGAAGATCATTTCAGAAACTAATTTCATGGTTAGAGCAAGTTGATAGAGATTTATATATAACTGATCAAGGTATTACATCCCTAAAGCTTGGGGTAAATATTGCTGATGCTAATGGAATTGAAATGAGGCTTACTCATCAAGGTGTTATTGTCTTTAGTAAAGGTTATGATAAGAGATCCATACTTTAGTATACTGGATGTTTCCTTTTGTCTATATAAATACTCTAGATCAAAAATGAAGATGCGAATTAAGTTGTTTGATTAAGGATTTCATAAATGGTTTCTGAATTAACGAAAAATAGGAGGTAGGTTATGGCTAAATGTTATTCAGGAATATATTGGCAATCTTGGTGCCTGGCCTTTTTCCTAGTAGCAATGATCCTTGGAGCGACAACCTGCGGATCTAGTCCACCACCAACTAGCCTTGAGACCTCTCCGACTTCCCAGTCAACCAGCCAAGCCTCAACATCTAATTCAGTTTCCTTAGTCGAGGATCAAGTGCAAGAAGTTGATCCAGTACTAGCTCGAGGAACAAAATGGTTTTCTAGCCTCATTCCTTCTGTTGAAGAAGAGATCTATGGTCCTATTCCACTTGGAGAAATACCACTTTCTTTTCTCAGCCCTGATTATTGGGTTGTCTGGTCTGCTTCTAACGCTGAGGAAGAGAATGATCTTCTTGATATTGGCAACTCAAAATCAGAAGTAGCAATTACGATCCCTCCCTGTAGATTACGGAATGGAGGACATACGATCTCTGCTACTGCATATAACCCCGTTGACTTTTTTCTCCTTGATCCAGTTGCTCAATCTGTGGTTACTATCTCAACAAACTGTCCTGAAGATGGTTCACCTCCTCCTCCGCCACCTCCTCCGCCACCCGATGCTCCTCCCCCTCCCCCTCCGCCAGAGCTTCCTGACGAAGATCCAGGCCGCAGCTTTGGGGATCCGCATCTGATCACCCTTGATGGACTCTTCTATGATTTCCAGGCCACTGGTGACTTTATTCTGCTGAAATCTCTGGATGGTTCCCTTGAGATCCAGAATCGAATGGTTCCGGTGATTGAAGGTCTATCTCGTAATCAAGCCTTTGCTGCCCGCATTGGGCCTGATCGAGTCGGTTTCTATCCTGATCTCAATCCTTCTCTAGCCATCAATGGTCAATTAGCACCTGCTGGATTCAATCGCTTACCAGGAGGCGGGTTGATCTACAAAAGTACTGACAGCAATGGCTATCCTCAGTTTAGAGTGGTCTGGCCTACTCAAGAACAGGCTGTGATTCGCCTTAAGCGTTATCCCACCATAGATATTTATGCCCCACCTGATCAGCAAGGAAACTATCAAGGTCTGTTGGGGAACTTCAACGGCAATGTTGACGATGATCTAACCACCCGCCAGGGACGGATCATGACTACTCCTTTGACGATTACGCAGCTTTATCAGGAATTCGGGCAGAGTTGGGCTGTGTCTGATAACGAATCTTTGTTTGAAGAAGTTTCTCCTCTGGCTCCCAGTTCCCCACTCAAGTGGTCAGTGCATCGACGTTGGAGGACGATGATCGCCAAGCTGCCCAAGCCATTTGTGAAGCAGCAGGGATCACTGATCCTGTTCTGCTCGAAGCCTGCATTCTCGATGTGGGTGCTACGGGAGAAGTAGATCTAGCTGAGGAGATGCGAGGGATCAGCCCCCCCCAAGCGGATGCGGATCTAATGATCCCAATCAACATCACAGATCCTGGGGATGGAATTCTTGCTCTTCAGGCAGTAGAAGAGCGGTTGTATGCCTACTTTTTAACTCGTTATTCCCGAGAACTTCGTCAAATACTTCCCAGTGGTCAAACCCAAAGGATGACGGGGGTGGGATCGATTCAAGCCATGGGAACAGATGGCAATCAATTGTATCTATCTAAAGGTGGTAATCGAGATAAACCATTTCTCATTCAAAGACTAGATCCTGATGGTGCCGTGATGGATCTGCTGCAGTGGCAGGCAACTGGTCTCAGCGATCAGTACTATCACGAAATAGGGATTGTTGATATGACTGCTGATCAAGATACTCTCTATCTGCTGGTTGATGAGGGTTATGAAGATAACAGGGGTGACCACCCACGCATTTTTGCAGTGCCAATTCCACCAGGGCCAGACACAGGAGAGATCTTGACAGGTCAAGAGCTGACCAGGATGAATGGAAATAGAGATCCACAGGGCATAGCGTTAATCAATAACTCTCTTTTTGTACTCACTGAGTATCAAAAATTACTGCGGTTTGATTTAGCACAGTCGGGAGCTGAAGTTTCACAGCTCATTAACTTTGGAGACCTGGATAGATTGCTGGGTTTTGATTCTCTGGCAACCGATGGGAAAACGTTGTTAGTTGGGGGAGGGCTCAGGAATGATGGATATATTTATCGCGTGAGTCCATCAGGGGAAATTTTAGAGGCACTCAATTTGAACAGCAACAACACCTGTGCTGAGGTCAATGATGTTACAGCTCAGTTTGATGACATCATCGCAGTTTGTGATTACTACAGCATCCTTCGTCTGGATTAAGCTGTGCAAGCTATTGAAACAATCACCCGCAAACTGCTACATGAAAAGCAACAAGTGTACGGATCCCTGTCTCAAGCAAAGAATACTGTAAGCTGGTGTGAGGACAAGGTTAAGACGAACTCTGCAACTGAACCAATTTCCCGTCTAGATCAGCAGTGACCCGCCAACCTCATGACCAATTTGCCAAAAGTCTGCTCAGTGAGGTCCTCTCGCCCTGGGGCTCTGTAGAAATCAGCCGTGAAGTCAGTGATGAACCCCGCTCCATTGATCTCTATTTTCAACCCAACCCTCAGCAAGATCCGACTCCTCTGGGCTTATTAGGCCGGATGGCTCAGACTCCTTGCCTGCTGGAACCCTACCGCAACCCTGTCACCGTCCCCCAGATCCGAGATTGCCTGCTCAAAGCTTTGATCCTTACGGCTCAACAGGAGCGATCCTCACCTCAGCAGCAGACCCCTTTCCTATGGATCCTCACTCCCACTGCCTCCAAACTGAGATTGAAACA
>JAAUUJ010000213.1 GCA_012030715.1 Synechococcaceae cyanobacterium SM2_3_1
AGGTATCAATCATGATCCGATAAGCAGTGTGGCATTTACCCTTCATCTGGAAGGCTTTCAGGATAGTTTCCATCCAGTACAGCAGTTTATCTCGTACAGATAGTCCTCGCTATTGAGTAGCATTGCCAGGCAAGCGTATTTCCAGACATAGCTGAGATCACGATGGCAGCGCTCCCATGCTTTAGCTCCATGCTGACGGGTGAGGGTGGGGTGCATAGGTTTATACTTCGTTACCACCTTTTCCAGCAGTGTTGCTTCTTGCTTTTGTAGTCTCCTATAAATGGCGATCCGACGGGGAAGATCATCGACATAGGTTTTAAGATCCTGTAATTCGCTTGGCCGCAGATATCTTCCTTCTGAGTCATGGATTAAGTCTTGAAACGTTGAGGTCAGCATCACAAATCCTCTTTCTAGACAAACATTTCTGCAAGAATAAGTGGTTCATCAGCCAGCTCTTCTGGCTCTTCAGTATGATCTGAAAGTGGTGAATAGAACTGATGGAAAAAGGGTTTTAGCTCTGTAGCCTGGGCCACAGAAAGGCTGGATGTCAACTCCCTCCAGAGATGATTAAGGGCCAGCGTTAGATCAACATACTCAGAAACAGTGCCTGTAACTGGTTGGAGTAAACTTAATTCCTGAAACAAATAAGCAAGCGCAACACTTCGTAAGTACACAGCTAGATGTTCGGCTAACAGACATCCAGGCCGAGAAAGCGCTCCCATTGGATCAAAGTTCATTTTACTTAGTACATGTGAAATCCAGGTCGATTCTTGTGCTGCTATCCTGTTGTATAGGCTGAGTCGAAAGTCAAATGTTTGCGTGAAACTCTGTAGACTATCTAGATCGTCTTGAGATAGGAAACTTCCTTCTGCATCAGCAAATAACTGTACCCAATTGGAAGATTCTGTCATGGCTAACCTCATGCTTTGTTATATCAGAAACCCTGAAAGAAGTCCTCTAGGGTGATCAATGCTTCCATTCCTGGCTTTTCCTCTGGTACCGAGATTGGCGAAGATTTCACCCAGGAGAAAGATGAGAAGAAATGTTCTACGGGCCAATCCAACATAGCGAATGGAATACCATTTAAGCTTTGACCAACTAACTCTTGTGGCCTCAGATGATTGAATGGAAGATTATTCCAATTTAAGGACTCCAGAAATGCATTAACAGTAAGATCAGGATCAAGCAAATTAAGTTCTGACATCAATCCCTCCACTGAATCAAACACTCAGACATATCAGCGTTTTGCAGGAGTTTCGTTGTGGTAAAGCCTTTGTTCAATTTCTTTAGCACTTGCTCCTTCATTTACCCAGAAACTTGCAGCATCAATGCGTTCATGAGCACCCAGCAAAAACTTACAGAACGTTTCTCCCATGGCATAACACTGGATCTCAATACATCCCAGTTCTCGATGGGTCATGCTAGTGAAGAAGCCAGCAAAGAGACCCGCGTATATATGACAGACAGGTTTACCTAAATCTCCAAGTGTTCTAGCAACCATTGAGTCAAAAAGATTAATAAATATAAAACCCTTTTGTTTTGACTCAGTTTCCAGTTCCCATTTTCCCCATCCTTGAACCGTAAATGGCCACCACCATGTTTCTAACAAAAATAATAGATGAGTTTGTTTCAACACTTGTCTTAAATTCTTTCTCGAACCACCCTGAGAAGATCTGGGCATCATTTTACCCCAATCAAGACCGATACTATACATTACTGCAGCAGAAGCATCACCAACTTCCTTCTCTAAACCACTCTGTAGACCCAGGATGAAATCTTCACTTAATAACAGGTTTTGCTGTCCATTCCAATCAATGATCGTGCCCTCTTGCTGATTAAAAAGAAAAAAATCTTTATAGCTGTAGTGTGAGTGCTTATTTCTTTTCTTGGGCTGAATCTCTGTGGAAACATTATCGATCATGGATGTCATCTTGTTCTCCTTACCATGAATTAATTGATGAGGGTCAGCTAACCTTAGTTGTTTGTGCGAGTGTGTTGCCGATCAGACTAAAGTTCTCATTCTCTAGCTGTTTCAGTGTTGAGCGAGTAATCACTTTTCCTACTTCTACAAGAACCTTTCCTGTTACTGGGTGAAGTAAATTTTCTTCTGCACGTCTGCCGATCAATACTTCAATATCCTGAATTGAATTTACGTACATCCCTGGTGGCAGTTCCACAATGACGCCATCCCCAATCACCCGTGCTTGACAGGCCAGTCGGGAATTGGTTTTAACGCTGGTAATAATTTCTAACGTACGTTGTTCCCTCGGAGTCATTGGAGTTAGTGACTCCATCCCCTCATTGATATAGAGATGACAGGTTGCACAGAGTCCCCTTCCGTTACATTCCTTTGCGACTTGAAGCTCTTCTGACAGAATGACAGAGAGAAGATTTCCATAGGTTTCTACCTCCGAGATCCTCGACAAAGGTTCTAATGTGATTTTTTTCGGCATTAACAACTCTCCATCACTAAAGGAACGCTCTCCGGTGATGTTGTCTGATATATAGGACCTGATTGCTCCCTGAGGGCTTCAGAGGAACGATCCGTTAGTGCAAATGACTGATCTCAGTCAGTGGCAATCAATGCAATCATCAGGCAGAAAGCAGTCATGTCTCTGTACTGGGCTTGTTTGCCTGTAATCAAATTGTCCCTTAAAGAGAGTGACACTTGGGGAATTGAAACAATCCTTAATCGCGTATAAATCCGAACGTGCTACCACTGAAATAGCTATAGATATAGAAACGTACCACTTACGTACTTTCCCCAGGTCAGGATCCCCTTATCCGGAGAATATTAACAATTTATACCAGAGTGTTTTCAAGATGTCTCCTTGCAGGTCATTCTAGGAAAAGCACTAGGGATCATCCTGCATTCATTCAAAGTTCGCTAACCCTGAGTGAGCCCTCCTCGCTTGGTTCTGCTGCTGAGCCACTGGATCTGATGGATTTCCTTAATCCCAGATTGCAACTCAGTTAGAGATTGAGGTTGCACCTGAGGTGGCATCGGAGTCAGATAAGCATTGAAACTTACTTCGTATCTTCATAAGATGATTACCTCCAGTTGCGCTTGACTTCCTGGCCCAGATTCCTTGACCCATATGTACAGGAGTACAAGATCATGAGCACAAGCACGAGATACACAGTTTCCTATTCTCCTGAGCAGGAGAGGTCCCATCAGAGCCAAAACCTTTCTGCGCAATTATCAGCTGCCTACCACCAGGTTCTGGAACGACAGCCTGTGTTTCACGAGAAGCAACGAGAATTCTTAAAACTAGAAAAGGACTTCCTGCGAGGAAAAGTTAATGTGAAACGACTGGTACGTGAGATCGGCAGATCTAAGCTATACCAAAAACTATTTTTTGAGGACATTAGCAGCATGCAATGTGTGGAGGAAGGATTTAAGCATTTTCTGGGTCGTCCACCCCTTTCTAAACAGGAATTTGCCTTTTATAACGACATGCTTCTGAGGCAGGGGATTGCCTCTATGGTTGATGCATTTCTTGACTCTGAGGATTATCATTTAGCTTTTGGCAGAGATCAACTGCCTCACAAGTTAAATCAACATACCCGAATGAATCCTCAATCCTATCTCCTTTCCTCTCAGCTCTTTCACCACCTTGGCGATCATCATCATATGTATAGCCTGATATTGTTGCGTGAAGATCCCACCTCTAAACATCATGGATCAACTGTTCCTACCGCCTCGCCAAAGCCTCAATTAGATCAACCTCTACCGCTTCATAGACCATCTCGATCAGCTCAGAACCATGTTCGGGCAGGCGAACGATAGATGAAAGATTCTCAGGGATGTCTGGCCATAAGGGCGGTTACACTGTGAGCTTGAACTGGATAGGAATCTGTTGAAATGGCAAGTGCTTTCTCAGGACGGCAGAAATCCTGAGGAGGGGGTAGAGATGTGTCCAGGATCCGGCCCCAAACCTGTCCTTGCCGAAGCAAGGGAATTTCAAAAGTCAGGGGTTCCCAGAAGGCATTCAACATCACATGTAAATGCACTCCCTCCAACGGATCTCGGAGAGTGAAGGCAAGACTGTGGGAGTTGTAGCCCCAATCAGGTTGATGCAGGTGAATCCCGTGCCAAAGGATATAGGGTTCATGTTCCTGTTCATGATCTTTCAATAACTGCTCCTGTATAAAAATGGACTGAGATTGAATAAAGTGGATCAGCTCCCGCGTAAAGCGAAGTAGTTCCGCCTGCTCACTTACCAGATCCCAGTTAAACCAGCTGAGGGGATTGTCCTGACAGTAGGCGTTATTATTGCCCTGCTGAGATCGCCTGACCTCATCACCCATCAACAGCATGGGGGTGCCCTGGGAGAGGAAAAGCAGAGATATGAAGTTCTTGATTTGGCGTTTTCTTAACTTCTCAATATCTGGATCTTGAGTTGGACCCTCTAGGCCACAGTTCCAACTGAAATTATCATTAGCCCCATCGCGATTATTCTCTCCGTTAGCCTCATTATGCTTGCAACTGTAGGAGACCAGATCCGCTAATGTAAAGCCATCATGACAGGTGACGAGATGAATACTGCGGTTGGGTTCTCGATCCGGAGCGGTGTAAAGATCGGGGCTGCCAATAATTCTTGCCGCCAGACGGTTGATCATACCCTTATCTCCTCTGAGAAAACACCGGACATCATCCCGAAACTGCCCATTCCACTCTGCAAACCGATCGCCAATAAAGGTTCCCACCTGATATAAACCAGCTGCATCCCAGGCCTCGGCAATGATCTTGGTGCTGGCCAATCCAGGATCCGATTCAATCGCCCAAAGAATGGGTGGGTTTTCTATGGGATGTCCTACCTCATCTCTGGCCATCACGGACGCCAGATCAAAGCGGAATCCATCCACATGCATTTCATGGACCCAGTAATCCAGGCAGTCAATGATCATGCGTCGAACAATGGAGTTATTCGCCTTCAGGGTATTGCCACAGCCTGTAAAGTCGGCATACTCAGCAGGGTTGTCTTTAAGAATGTAATAGGAGGCATTTTCCAGTCCTCGCATCGATAATGTTGGCCCCTGTGCATCAGCTTCGGCAGTGTGATTAAAGACCACATCCAGGATCACCTCAATGTTCTCCCGATGCAGAGCCTTGACCATATCCCTAAATTCATCCACCGGACCCAGGGGATCCTGGCGAGAACTATATCCAGCATGGGGGGCAAAAAAGGCAATCGGACTGTAACCCCAATAGTTCGCCAATCCTTGAGGTGCATCCTGAGGATCAAACTGCTGAACAGGCAGGAGCTCTACAGCTGTGATCCCCAGATCTTTCAAGTAAGGGATCTTGGCAATAATGCCCTCATAGGTACCCCGTTGATGGGCTGGAAGTCCGGAACTCTGATCACGGGTGAATCCCCCCACATGCAGCTCGTAGATGATCGTGCGGGAATAGGGAATTTGGGGATGCTGATCTCCTTCCCAATCATAGGTGCGGGGATCAACGACGACCCCCCTTAAGGCATGGGCACAGTTGTCACCTGCAGCAATCGCGGAATCGCGTCGATAGCCAGGCCCCCAAACCACCCCTTTCGTATAGGGATCTAATAGCACCTTGGCTCCATCAAAACGATGACCTTTTTCTGGGGCAAAAGGACCATAGGCACGGTAGGCAAAGATCTGACCAGCTCCAATTCCTGTCACAAACACATGCCAGTAATAGAAGGTTTTGTGATGCACAGGATCTAAGTGGATCACATGGGCGGGATCAGGATCTTGAGGATCATCAAACAAAAGCAGTTCTAGGGCTTTACAGTTTTTAGAGTAGATACAAAAGTTTACGCCTGTAGGATAGACAGTGGCTCCCAAAGGATATGTCTGTCCAGGCAATAGATGAAAACTCATATGATGATCTCTGCCTACTTCTAACTGATATGAGTGATTGATCCTATCCTAAGAATACAGTTATGAATCAATCTTGGAGAAGATTTTTACAGTGGATTACCAGAGGCCCGAGATCAGGCGATATTTTACCCGCTGCATGTACTCTCGATATCCGGACAATGTCTTGCTCAACATTTCTTCTTCCACCATGATCCGAGCAAGAAGTATAAAGATAATGAAAGGCAATAAGATCACATTTACATAGCTTTCTAGCCAAAGTGCCATACCTAACAAAAATAGAATAAATCCGAGATAAAAGGGATGACGCACCTGGCTGTAGATTCCCTGATCAAATTAATTTCTGACCTCGCTCAGGCTGACTTTTAACAATGGGGATCATGAACTCATTCTGAAAAAGGGACCAGGCCACTAA
>JAAUUJ010000214.1 GCA_012030715.1 Synechococcaceae cyanobacterium SM2_3_1
TGCTGCTGTGGCTCTTCTGGGTGCAGCTCTGGCGCTTTTCCTTTCGCATCAAAGTGGGATCGAACCGTGAGCCAGATCCTGAGAGATGTGGATTGGAGTACCCTGCTGTTTTTCATGTGCACGTTTGTCCTGGTGGGTGGACTGGAGAAAACTGGGGTAATGAGCACCCTCTCCCAAACCCTGGCCCAGCTGCTGGGATCGAATATTCGCCTGGGATCGCTCCTGCTTCTAGTGATCGTGGGGGTGCTGTCCTGTGTGGTTCCTAATATTCCTCTCCTGGTTGGAATGGTCCCTCTGCTCAAGGAATACACCACGCAGCTGAGCCTCGACTCCACCCCAGCTTTCTCTGCCGGACCGGTACCACCAGAAGCACTGCCATTGTTCTATGCCATGTTACTGGGAGCCACCTTAGGCGGAAATGGAACCCTGGTGGGAGCCTCAGCGAATATTGTGGCAGCGGGTATCGCCGAGCAGCATGAGCAACCCATTTCTTTTTCTCTTTTTCTTCGCTACGGCATTCCAGTTATGGTGATGCAACTCTTGACCAGTGCCCTCTTTCTCACTGGACGCTTTCTGATTTAACCGTCAATCAAAAAAAGCAGTAGGATCAGCTCTAACTCTCACTCCTTTCCCTCCTGATGATTTGGTGGGAGCTCCAATTGATCTTTCTCTTTCCTGTCTTTATGACTCACTTGATCAGTCCAATCTTGCTAACCCTGATTGTTATCCTCTTAACCTTAATTGGTTTTGTGGTCGAATGGGTTCCTGCGGATATCACTGCGATCATCACGGCACTGGTTTTAATTCTGTTAGGGTTGATCACCCCCGAGGAAGGCATCTCTGGATTTAGTAGTTCAGCAACCGTGACTGTGGTCGCCATGTTTATCTTGAGTGCTGGCATTGCCCGCACCGGAGCGGTTCGACAGGCCCGCAACTGGTTGCTGCAATTCGGAGGACGAAATCTCTCCCGTCAGATCCTGACCATGGGTCTTGTGGTGGGACCGATCACGGGATTTATCAATAACACAGCAGTTGTGGCCGTGTTTCTCCCGATCGTGGAGGAATGGTGTCGTAAACGCGGTATTTCACCCTCAAAGCTGCTGATGCCCCTCTCTCACATTACGGTACTGGGGGGGATGTTAACCGTCATTGGCACCTCAACCAATGTCCTGGCCAGTAGCCTTTCTCAGCAGTTGGGATACGGGGAATTTCAGATCTTTCAGTTTACTTCTTTAGGTCTCATTACGTTTAGCTGTGGCCTCGTTTATCTGGCTTTTCTGGCTCCTTTTTTTCTGCCTGATCGCCGATCTCCAGAGAGTCAATTAAATCAGGACTATCAACTCAAGGATTTTGTCAGTGAAGTGATCATCTCTCCGACATCCAGCTTGATTGGACAAACCCTGCAAAGTAGTGCTCTCCAGCGTTTGTTTGACATTGATGTGCTGGAAGTGATTCGTGAAGGCAATCATTTTCCGCAACCGGTAGCGGATAAAACTCTCAGGGCTGGAGATATTCTCTTGGTCAGGTGCGGTCGTGAAGATCTGCTCAAGATCAGAGAAGAACGTGGCCTAGATATTCTTTCAGATGTCAAGTTCTCTACAAAATCCCCCGAAGAGGAATTAACATCCGCGGAAGAAGGGGTGGCTGAAGTCTTGATCCTGTCCAATTCTCGATTAATTGGCACCACCCTCAAAGAGCTTCGCTTTCGCCAGCGCTACAACGCCACCGTCCTGGCGATTCGGCGGGGGGAAGAATTGATCCGAGAACGACTGGGTCGAGTCCGCCTCAAGTTTGGGGATCTGCTGCTGGTACAGGCTCCGCGTCAGAGTCTGATCGGTTTGCAAACCAGTCGAGAGTTGCTAGTTCTCAGTCAACGGGAAGTGGAAAATTTACGACAGGAGCGGGCCTGGGTGGCCGTGGCCATTGTTCTGGGTGTGGTGGTCGTGGCGGCTCTGGATTGGATGCCGATTTTGGTCGCTGCCTTGGTGGGTGTGATCTTAATGGTGATCACAGGATGCCTTCGTCCGGGGGAGATCTATGGGGCTGTGCGCTGGGATGTGATTTTTCTGCTGGCGGGGTTGATCCCTCTAGGGATTGCCATGGAAAATCGGGGACGACCACCTGGCTATCGAATCAATTGGTGGCCATTGGTGGAGCTCTCCCGGGCTACTGGATTCTCACCTCTTTCTACCTCATCACCTCGTTGCTGACCGAGATCCTCTCCAACAACGCCACGGTGGTTTTGATGATCCCGGTGGCGGTGGAAGTCGCCAAAACCTTGGGTCTGAATCCACTGGCGGTGATGTATACCGTTACCTTTGCTGCCTCCAATAGTTTTATGACTCCGATCGGTTATCAGACCAATACGATGGTGTACGGCCCTGGAGGATATAAATTTCTCGATTTCACGCGGGTCGGTGCCCCCCTGAGCTTTTTCCTGATGTTGTTCACCCCCTGGTTGATCATTCACCTCTACGGTCTGGAGTAGTAGCGAGATCATCTCAAAAGTTGCCACAACTCCCCCTTACTCCCCGATCGCCCCAGCACAGGCCCAATCCGATATGAATGCCTACCGTTGGCAACTCCTAACTCCTTTGCTCTCGGCATTGCCAACCCGATCCTCTGTTTGTCTATTTGGTCTCATCAATCTAACTCTGTGCTCACCCCTGTTTCCTATCCGAGGGTATGGAAAGCGAGCTTAGCGGTGGGCTCCGACTTCCACAGGCTCGGCTCCAGGGGTAGGAGTCCGGTTGTTTTTCCATTCCTTTTGCAGATCCCTCAATTCTTTCCACAGCGCTTTTAATTCAGCAGATGTCAGGGATTCCTGGCCAAAGCGAACTTGCATATACCGCTGGATCATCGCCAGCACCCGATCCGAGGATGGCAATTGGGGATGGGCTCGCACCGCCTGGATCAGGGCAGCGGGACCTTGATGTCGGGAAATCACAACCCCAGCCTCAGCCAGGACCTGGCGTAACTGCAGATAAAATCTGGAAATCCCCAGCACCTCAGCCCGTCTAGGAGAACGTGGGATACGAGCACTCCAGCGGAACCAGGCAAAGGATACCCCTGGAGCGATCCCTGCACTAACCAGCAATAAACCTTGGGGAGAAGGTGTCCAGAGAAAATAGACAAGCCCCCCACTGAGAAGCGATAGCGACGCCATGATCATCAGATCACGGAACAGCAGTCGTTGCCCGCGTCTTCGTCTTCCCTGCCACCCTGCGGCCACAGTACTGAAGATCATGCCCAGGGTCGGGATCAAGTTTTGCCGGAGTGCTGCCTGCAGATCTGGCCAGGCCGCTTTTAAGTGCTCCCCCCACTTTTGATCCGGACTGCGCATCTGGTTCACGGTTGAGGTGATCTGCTGCAGGAGTTCCACCTGAGTGTCGAGATCGTACTGCAGGACATATTTCGTCCAGCGAAACTGCATGGCATCGTAAAAGCTGCGGACGGGATCCAACCAACTCTGCTGCAAACTGACATTGGCCGCCGGAGGTGTGGGATCAAAGCGCACCCAGCCGAACTCTGCAAAGGGAACCTCGATCCAGGAATGGGCATCAGCATTGCGCACCGCCAGATACTGTTCAGTTTCGTTCCAGCGCCCGCCGATAAATCCATTCACAGAGCGGGTAGGAATATCAATCGTCCGCAGCAAAATGGCCATGGCTGTAGAGAAGTATTCACAATGCCCCCGTTGATTCTGAAACAAAAAACTTTCCAGCGGCGGGAGTTGACCGGATCCGGCAAATCAAGGGTATAGCGATAATTTGTTAGCAAATAGTCTCGCACGGCCTGCACACGATTATAGTCACCCTCCACTCCCTCAGTAATTTCTATCGCCAGGTCCTGGACCTCGGGACTGAGATTTTCAGGCAGTTGTAGATAAACCCGTTGTTGCGCTGGGGTAAGACTATTCAGGATCTGTTCATGACTGATCTGCTGCAGATCCGGTGCACTCCATGGGGGTACCAGACTGGTGGCCTCATACTGATAGGCAACCCGTTCTAGCATGCGGTGGGCTACGTCACCGGTTTCGCGGACGCCAATTAACGAACGGGAGCGGCGCGAGCGATTTCCTGAATTAGGATTGCTCAACCGCAGACTGATCAGGGGACGCAGGCTAAACAGAGTACTGGAGTTGATGGGCTCGAGATAAATCTGCTGTTGAATCTGCGTACTGTCTGGATCCTGCTGCAGCGCCTGTACAACGGGACTCAGGGCTGACTCAGGTAATGGGTAAGATTGGCGATCACGGGTGGCCACTAGATCCACTCGGTTGAGGGTTCGGGTCCAGGAGCTGCCATCGTAGGCATCATAGGTGAGACCGTGCCAGTACAGGTTTTGGGGGCGCTGAGGCATCACTCCTGTGAATTCCACCCGCATCACCACGGTGGGATCCGACTTAACGGTGCCAAAGCTGCCCAGGTTGACCTCTTCACTAAAGCCAGTCAGGATCTCTGCGGTGCGAGATTGTTGGGCAAGAAAGCCAAAACCGATCCGTGGAAATGCAAAAAAGAACACCAACGAAATTGTCAAAGCCAGTACAGCCAGTCCGGCTAAGTTCAACAGGAAGGGGGTTCCTATTCTGGTTTGGGGAGATAGCTGAGCATGCGTTTCCACCTGGATCCTGAGATGATAAAGCGTCAGGCTGATCAGACCTACCACCACATAGATAATAAACAAAAACCCAAAACTGATATCTTCGTTGAAAATGGTGGCGATTGACATGAGCAGGAATGACAACACCATCGCTTGAATGTAGTCAGCCGCTCGTTCTCGTTGGAATAATTTTGCTGCGGTTAGATAGAGCACCAGACCAATGGCGGTATCAAACGGACCGATGTAGCCCAGTAACGCTGCCAGGATCAACAACCCCAGAACCGTCAGGGTCAGCGGACGCCAGAGGTTGGCATAGACAGCCGGATCAATCAGGGGAGGCTCACAAAACCAGCTGGCAATGATCGCCATCCCACAGGCCAGCCAGACTGGCGGAATAAAGGCACCCCCGAGCCAGAGGGCTGCGAGTGAGGTTGCCACCAGAACATAGACTCCCAGTTTTTGGAGCGTGTAGATCTTCCAGAGCATGGTCCCCCCTGAGACTCATCCCCTAGCTTAATCTGCCCCAGTTAAATGTTGCGGTACACTTGCCCCATCCCTGGAGAAAAAACTGGAGATACTCTCCTTCCCCCTAAAGTTAGGACTGACGTTGGTGGTCCACGACTGCTTCGATAAAGCCCTGAAACAAACGACGGTGGCCTGGTTCTGAAGTTGAAAACTCGGGGTGCCACTGAATACCAATAGCCCAGGGATGATCCTGATGTTCAATGGCCTCAATCAGATCATCCTGGGAATGAGCCGCGATGCGCCAGCCCGTTGGCACAGAACAAATGGCCTGATGGTGCCACGACACCACTGACAGAGGTGATTCCTGCACAATGGCAGCAAGTTGGGTATCAGGAATAATGCAAACATCATGCCGGATTGGTTTGCGGTCTTTGGGACAAAAGTGATCCACTTCCCCAAACATGTCTGGCACATGCGGGTGCAGTTGACCTCCAGACACCACGTTGAGGACCTGCATCCCCCTGCAAATGCCCAGGGTGGGAAGCTTGCGTCGCAGCACGGCTTTGGCAAGCTCGCATTCAAAGGCATCCCGTTCGGCGCAAACAATGTGAAGCTTGGGATGATCTTCTCCCCCATAGGTCTGGGGACTGATGTCTCCTCCTCCCGTCAGAACGAAGCCGTCCAGCCTATCCACCAGGGCATCCACCTGGGTTTCTCCTGGAGTTAACAGCACCGGTACTCCGCCTGCTGTCCGCACAGCATCCAGATAGAGCCCCGAGAGTTGAAAGCCTCCTGATCGGTCACGGTTGCGGGTGGTGAGCCCAATCATCGGTGGACGGTTTTTGGATAGGGGTGTCACAGCACAGAGGAATAATCAGGGAATTGAAGTGGATTTAAGCTTAGCAAGCATTGTCAGAACTGTCACAATCGATGCCCAATAGATACCTGATGACAATATTTTCAATCTCTGCGGCAATCATCTCGATCGGACGCAGGGCGTTTACCTCACGGATCCGTCGCGGTTCTGCAGCCGCCAGCTGGGCAAACCCCTGGTGTAAACGGTCATGAAAGTGAAGATCCTGCTGTTCCATCTGATCTAGAGTTCTTCGCCGTTCCTGAACCCGAGCCAAGTCCAATCTCAGGGGGCAAATTTAGCCAC
>JAAUUJ010000044.1 GCA_012030715.1 Synechococcaceae cyanobacterium SM2_3_1
TTACCTTTCCACCTGGTCGGCAACTCGCCAGTGTATGCAAAAGCAGGGGGATGATTTTTCCGATCCGCACAGGATCATCTGGCAAAAGTCTGGGAGGATCCCCAGCTGCAACGGGTGGTAACCATGAAGCTACACTTGAGATTTGGACGAAATGAAGGATAGAGATCCTGATCTGATTGCCAGGATTATTTTGGAAGTCAGGCGGGGATTTCGTAGTGCCAGCGTTCAATAAAGGGCTGCCAATATTGTTGCACAAGCTCAATACTTTCTGAGGAGAAGCTGTGGCAATTTTTGCGGTAAGAGGCCTGGGACTGCAAGTATTCCGTAAAGCAAGAATTGGCAGTTTCAAAGTCATCCAGTTCTAGCTGAGTATAGATGTGATGGATCTGAGAAAGGGGATCAGACTCAAACTGATCAAACCTCAATTCAATAAATTGGTGAGCCGGAAGATCTGCAGTTTCCTCGAACATCTGATTCATCATCCTGGGGTAAGTTTCCAGGATCACGGTATCAATCTCGCTCAGATCATAGGGTTGCAACGCTAGTTCCTGAAAGAGAACCCGATAGAATTTCTTCATGGACTGGAACACGATGTAAGGATTGCGATGAATATGAATAAATTTCGCCTGCGGCCAGATGGATCTGAGAAGGGCGACCCGTGCTGTATAGACCGGATTTTTAATGATTAGCCGCTGTCTTTGTTGCAGGTAGAGCTTCTGGCAAAAGTAGATCAGGGCTCGTTTCCATTCCTCCACCTGATCGGGAGGACATCCCTCCAGAAAGATACCTGCCTGAAAGTTCTCGTGAAAATGACGGGGGAAATAAAGACCGTGATAGTAGGAAAGAGGTTGCATGTTGGCCAGGCCGATCTCATCTTCCTGCGGGGAATCTGGTTGGACCGTGACCTGATCAATGCGTCGATCCTGAGGCAGAGCTCGTTCCAGCAGGGGTCTCAGCAGGGTGGCCAGAGTTAAAAAATCCCATGGTAATCCTGTGGCGATTGGAGAAACATAGGCAAAGTGGGGAGCCTGGCTGAGAAGGTTATAAAGAAAGGTGGTGCCGCTGCGCCAGTGGCCAATGATAAAAATCGGATCGGGCATCTGGGCCGTGATCGTGTGGGAGCGAGACACCAGCAGTGTTTCAAACACAGAAAAAGGACTGCGAAGCAAGGAAGCGGTGGCCATCAACGTCACATAGGGCACCTGTTTTAAGGGGACGAATCCATTGCGTTTCAAGATCCGCACCAGGGTCCAGAGATCACAGCCAAGCAGGGGATGGAACATCTCAGATCCTGATGCCAGAAGCGTAGCGGATAAGTTTAGAGGTGGTTTGCGGGCGATCAGCGGGCAAGATTAAATGCATGGGATTGGCCTGAGGCTGGTGATGGCAAAACGCTCGTTAGTGACAGGGGGCCTAGGGTTTATTGGTCGGCATCTGGTGGAGCAGCTGCAGGCGGCAGGAGAGCAGGTCAGGGTTCTGGATCTGCATCTACCGGAGCAACCGTTACCAGGGGTAGAGTACCTGCAGGGATCCGTGCTGGATCAAGATCAGGTAAGAACTGCGATGGAGGGAGTTGAGTGGGTGTTTCATTTAGCTGCTAACGCCAACCTCTGGGCTCCTCGCCAGCAGGATTTTATCACCCTCAATCAACTGGGAACACGCCAGGTTCTGCACGCCGCTCTGGATGTTGGGATCAAGCGACTGGTGCATACCTCAACGGAGGCAGTTCTGAAAAATGCGCGACAGCCTCCCTCTGCTGTGATCAATGAATCGATCCTGTTGACCCTGGAGGATATGGCAGGTCCCTATTGCCGCAGTAAGTTTTTGGCGGAACAGGAGGTGCAGGCAGCGGTGGCTCGGGGACTTGAGGCTGTGATTGTCAATCCCTCTTTGCCCATTGGCCCTGGAGATCACCATCTGACTCCACCCTCCCGCATGATCCTCGGCTTCTTGAATGGGGATTATCCTGCCTTTTTAGAAAGTACCTTTAACTTGATCGACGTTCGTGATGTGGCTCAGGGTCATATCCTGGCGGCGGAGAAAGGACTGATCGGGGAGCGATACATTCTGGGCTCTCAAGATGTGCATCTCAGTCAACTGCTGCAAATGCTGGAGGATCTCACAGGGCTTCCCATGCCTAAAAATCAGATCCCTTACTGGCTGGCGTTTTCATTTAGCCTTCTGGAAGAATTTCTCGCAGATCACATTACCCATCAGCCTCCTTCTGCTCCATTAACTGGTGTAAAACTGGCTCGCTTTCATGCCAATTTGGATACGACTAAAGCAAAGCAGAAACTGGAGTTGATCTGCAGGCCAATAACACATTCATTGTTGGACACCCTTCGCTGGCTGGATTCCAACCAATTACTGAAGCGTGTGGCCCTCAAGAACATCCATCACTAGCCATGGAGGGAAACCCGATATTCCGCAGGGGAGAATGTAGATCAAGGGTATTTTTGAGTCATGAGACACTCTGAGCTCACTGTCCTAGACATTGACTACCTTGGTCTTGTCGCTGGCCTCATCGATGAACTCCAGATGGTCGAACACATCAACTCTTTATCTGTTCGAGCACTTTTTTGTGGGCAAAGCCACTCAGCATCTGCTGGGAGCCGAGATTGGCCCTGAGCATCTTAACGATGATCGCTTAGGTCGGGTGCTCGACCAACTCTACGACACGGGCTTAACCAGCCTGTTTATGGAGATTGCCGTGAGGGCAGCCCACCAGTGTGATCTGGACTTGAGCAGTCTGCATCTGAATTCCAGTTCGTTCAGCGTGGAAGGTCAATACAAAGCAGATCCAGATGAGCTGCCAGCGATCCGGATTTGTCAAAGAGCTTCAAGCGCACAGATATAGCATGAGTGTAGAAAGTGAGCAAGTTGCCGCAGTGATGAGCAGCGATTAGAAAAAACGGTATGTGGGCTGGACTTCGCTCGTGTTGAGTTGAGAAGCTTAACGCCTCAAGCACTAAATCCATGAGTAGTAAATCTAACCAGCCGCTGAATGATCAGATCAACTTCCTCAGGAGGCGTCTGCTCAGTTTGGTCAAGAGTACGCAGTAAGGCAGCAATAACCAGATCAAATTTCCACTCCAATTCCTCAAAGGACTGTTCGGGAAGCGTCTTTTGCAGCAGTTCTAGTGCAGATTGAGTGATTCTACTGAACTCCTGATCGGCTAGCTGCTGAACCGGAAAAGGCTCAATCCGGCAACGCCCCATAAACCGGGTGTGGATCAGACCTCGATCATTCTGTTTCTGAATCACTCTAAAACTAGGAGCAATTGCTGCCTCCAGGATCTCTTCTACAGTGGGGGCACGATCCAGGTCTTCTAAAGCTTTAAATCTCTGTAGTGATTCATTCACAACAGGTCCAGCAACTTGTCGGATCACGGCTACATATAACTCCTCCTTAGAGCCAAAGTGGTAGTTGATCGCTGCCAGGTTTACACCTGCCTTACGAATGACTGCTCGTATCGAGGTCCCTGAATAACCTTGTACGGCAAAGAGCTCTTCGGCAGCGTTGAGGATCTGCTCTTTTGTAGTGAGGGTGGATAACGGCTCCACTCGTTTTTGCTTTGTCATATTACCGATAATCGTAACCTCGAAGCACTTATCAGCCAAGACAGACGATCACGACACTAGGCCTGGATCAGGATAGACAGTGGCTTGACATCATCTTAAGTCAAACGTATGTTTGAATCAGACGTTTGTTAAGTCTTCTTTAGAGTTGAGGGTGGTGGCCATGGGGTTTGACCTTGCTGGAGCTTCTTCTGAATCCGTCTCTGCTCAGGCATTGCCCATGAAAAAAGTGTGGACATCCTTGGGGGCGGTGGGTGTTATGTCGCTAATCGGTGTTCTGGCGGGAGGTTACTTTTGGGGTCAACCTGACAGGCAAACAACGGCTTTTCCCTCCGTGGCTGCTGATCAACCCCCTCTATCCGTGGAAGTGCAGGAGCTGAAACCAATCTCGTCATATCAGGTTTTCAGAATTTACACCGGAGAGATTGCTGCACCCCGCACCAGTGATCTGGGGTTTGAGAGAGCTGGAAGGCTCATGGAAATCCTGGTGAACGAGGGCGATCGGGTGCAGGCTGGGGATCCTTTGGCTCGCATTGATGTCCAAAATCTGCTGGTGCAGCGAGAGCAATTGCAGGCTCAGGTGGCTCAGGCTCAGGCTCAGTTGACTGAGTTAGAAACAGGCCCCCGATCAGAGGCAATCGCTGCCGCTGCTGCATCCGTTCGTGATCTTGAAAATCAGCTAGCCCTGCAGAAAGTTCAGCGACAAAGGCGGGAATCTCTCTACAATGAAGGGGCAATTTCTAAAGAGCAACTTGATGGATTTGTTTTTGGAGTAGAAGCTCTGGCTGCTCGTCTTGCTCAGGTGGAGAGTAATCTCCAGGAGCTGCTCAATGGAACACGTCCAGAACAAGTCGCTGCCCAGCAGGCGGTTGTCGAACAGTTACTTGCTGGTGTTCAAGATCTGGATGTCACAATCAACAAAAGCACTTTGGTGGCTCCCTTCAACGGGATCATTTCCACTCGTCAGGTGAATGAAGGTACGGTCGTTTCTCCTGGACAATCTGTGATCCGACTTGTAGAGGACAGTACTCCAGAGGCACGCATTGGTCTTCCTGTCTCTGTGGCAAACGAGATTACTCTTGGGGAGTTAAAGCCTGTTCAGATCAATAGTCAGAATTATAATGCGAGAGTAGTGGCAATTCTGCCAGAAGTGGATCCAGCTACCCGAACCAGGTTGGTGGTCCTAGATTTAGAGGATCTCACTTTACTCGACGTAGCACCTGGGCAGACGATCCGATGGGAGCTGCCAGAAGTAATTTCCACCGAGGGAAACGCATACTGGCTACCTACAGACGCACTGACACAGGGGTTGAGGGGATTGTGGAGCTGTTACATCTTACAACCTCAGGCCGATTCATATTCAGTTATTCAACAAAGTGTTGAAGTCCTTTACCAGGATGGAGATCAGGTGCTAGTCAGGGGTACCATTCAACCGGGAGATCAGGTCGTGGCCAGCGGTGTGCATCGCCTTGTGCCTGGACAACGGGTTTCTCCCACCCCCCAGAAACCCACGTAGCATTCTGATGCTCTCATAGACTTTTTAATCCAACGCACAGCTAGGAATTAATCTATGGTTGCTCCGTTCTACCGCAACATTCGCTTGCTGGTTCTATCGCTGATATTAATCTTGTGTTGGGGCATTTTTTCATTCCAAATTCTGCCTCGTCAGGAAGATCCTACCCTTGTTGCCCGCACAGCAGTGATCCAAACGCGCTTTCCGGGTGCGAGCGCGGAGCGGGTAGAGGCTCTGGTTTCAGAAGTTTTGGAATCGGAGCTTTCGGAGATCGAGGAAATCAACACGGTGACCTCTGATTCCAGGGTTGGCCTCTCCACTGTGGTTGTGGAGTTACAGGATCGGGTTAAGGATGCTCAACCCATCTGGTCACGGGTGCGGGATGAAATGGATGAGGCAGCTCAGCAGTTCCCTCCTGGTGCCTTCTCTCCAGCGCTGAAGAGGCTAAAGTCCGAGCTTTTGCGCTCATATCGGCACTGGTATGGACTGCAGACAGTAAGCCAAACTACGGCATTCTCAGACGCTATACAGAAGAACTTCAGGTGGCACTGAGAGGTGTACCTGGAACAGAGGATGTGCAATTATTTGGGGCCCCCGATGAAGAGATCCGGGTCGAAATCAATGCTACAGATCTGGCGGCGGTCGGGCTCACGGCAGAAGATCTGGCGCAACAGGTGAATCTCAGTGATGCCAAGCGAAGTGCCGGACAGTTCCGCAGTCCCACTAATAATCTGGCAATTGAACTGGAAAGTGAACTCAACTCCCTAGAACAGGTACGGCAGATCCCGATTCAATCAAATTTTAATGGACAGTTTACTCGCCTGGGTGACCTTGCTGAGGTTGATCGCTCGGTAACAAAACCCTTGACGTCTATGGCCTTGATCGCGGGGCATGATGGAATTGCTCTGGGCGTACTTATGGAAGAAGGGCTGCGAATCGATCAATGGGCTGCTGCTGTCAACCAGCGTCTGGATGAGTTTAGAAAACAACTGCCGTCTGGATTGGAATTGCAGGTGATTTTTGACCAGAATCAGTACGTTGCAGCTCGCCTGGATACCCTGATTTCTAATCTGATAATTGGGGCAGGACTGGTGATCTTTGTCACCTTTGTGGGGATGGGTTGGAGAGCCTCGCTGGTGGTGGGTATCGCCTTGCCGCTGACCGTTTGTGCTGTTTTAGGGCAGATGCAGTTTCTCAATATTCCCATTCATCAAATGTCAGTGACAGGGTTGATCATTGCTCTGGGTTTGTTAATTGATAATGCCATTGTGGTTGTGGATGAGATCCAGGTGGAAATGCGGCATGGGGTGATTGCCAGAGAAGCAGTCAGCAAAGCAGTGAACTACTTGAAGGTGCCTCTTTTTGCTTCCACCATAACGACTGTAGCCACTTTTCTCCCTATTGTTTTATTGCCAGGTGCGGCTGGGGAGTTTGTAGGATCAATTGCCATGACTGTAATTCTTTCACTTGCTTCTTCTTTGTTAATTTCCCTGACGATCATCGCTGCCATAGCTGGGCGAGTGCTGAAGCAAACTTCTAATGAAACCGATCTTGAAGAGTTAAACCGTCAGGGGGGCCGTAGGGGTCATGGGGTCTGGTGGAATCATGGGTTTTCTTCCCCTCAGCTCGGAAATCTTTACCGCTGGAGCTTGATGCGAATGACCAGCATGCCCTGGATTGCGATCGGTCTGTCAATCGTAATTCCTGTATTGGGATTTGGGGGAGCAGGTTCATTGCAGGAACAGTTCTTTCCATCAGTTGATCGAGATCAGTTTCAGATCGAGGTAGAATTTGCTGCCCAACGAGCCATTGATGAAACACGATCCGAAGTACTGAGAATGCGAGAGTTTTTGCAGCAATATCCACAAGTGAGTGAGACTCATTGGTTCATTGGAGAGAGTGCGCCCAGGTTTTTTTATAACTTCACAGGGGCACGAGAAAATTCCCCCAATTATGCTCAAGCTATGATCCAGCTAACCACAGAAAAGCACATCAACAATCTTATCCGAACGATGCAAGCTGATCTGACCCAGGCCTTTCCTGCCGCCAGGATCTTGGTGCGTCAACTTGAGCAAGGACCACCCTTTGAAGCTCCTGTGGAGTTGCGGATTTATGGACCTGATCTGGACGAACTCAGGCGACTGGGGGCAGAGGCCCGCCGTATCCTCTCACAGGTGGATGAGGTGGTTCATGTCCGTGATGATCTGAGTGAAACGCTTCCCAAACTGGGTTTGCGTGTCGATGAAGAGCAGGCTCATCAGGCTGGATTGACCAATACTGATATCGCCCGGCAACTGGAAACGACTCTTGAAGGAGCGGTGGGAGGATCCATCCTGGAATCTGTAGAGAATTTACCCATCCGTGTCAGAATTTCTGATGTCAGTCGCGCCAACCTCTCTCAAATCGCATCTTTAGATCTTCAACCTGCCCAGACAAATAGGAACAGTGAGTCTCGACCCTTAACTGCATTCAGTGAATTTAACCTGGTTCCTCAACTTGCAAAAATTGCCCGACGCAATGAGCAAAGGATCAATACAGTTCAGGGATTCATCAATGCCGGGGTTTTGCCCTCAACAGTGCTGAGTCAGTTCCAGGTCCAATTAGAAGCTGAAAATTTTGCATTGCCTCCAGGGTATCGATCCGAGTTTGGAGGGGAGCAGGCGGAAAGAAATGAAGCGGTAGGGAACTTACTTGCTTATGTCGGTCTGCTTGCTCTGATCATGATTGCTGCGCTGGTGCTCTCGCTGGGTTCATTTCGTCAAACTGGAATTATTGCTCTTGTTGCAATCGGATCTGTGGGGATGGCGCTGTTTTCCCTCTGGGCCTTTGACGTGGTTTTCGGATTCATGGCAGTTGTGGGCACGATGGGCCTGATTGGAATTGCCATCAATGGTGCCATCATTATTCTTTCGGCATTAAATGAGGATCCCAAAGCAACTCAGGGAGATAAGACCGCGATCCAGTTGGTGGTTATGAAAGCTACCCGACATGTTCTGACAACAACCATCACTACCATGGTGGGATTTATCCCCTTACTGATCGATGGCGGAGAATTTTGGAAACCATTAGCGGTGGCTATTGCAGGAGGTATCGGTGGTTCTCCTCTACTTGCTCTCTACTTTACTCCAGCTGCCTATCTCTTAATTAACAATCAAAGATCAGCAAGTCAGATTACGCCCCCACTTGAAATGATTGCTCCAACTGAGGTAGCAGGGGTTAACCAGTAATGGATCTGTCTTACCTGGAAGTTAGTGAGCGCCAAAAATTAGCTTCCTTTCTATCAAAAATAGTTGGTGAAGTGGAGTTGTTCTCCTATTCTTATCAATGGCTTGGGAGGGAGCAATGTTTTAAATTGACCTGTAAACTTCGATTCGTGAATACTAAATCTTATGATACCCATATCTTTGTCATGATCATTTCTTGCAATATGTTTAGCTCACTCGCCAACAGCTAAATTAAACTATGAAGCATTTCCTGATTCAGCCAAGAGAGACATCTTGAGATGGATCAAGCTAGCTCGGAAGCCAGAAACTAGAGCTAGAGGCATCAATGAAGCTGTTAGGCTTGCCTCTCAAAATAAACGTGCCTCAGGAACGAGTTAATCAGTACGCTTGCGAGAGGCCATCAGTCTACCCTCGAAAGATCGGAGCGAAGTTTGCAGCAGGTACCAGTACTGCGAAGAGAAAATAGTATACTGAAAACGTCTCCAAAGCTCCGACAGGGTGGGGTTAAAGCTGAACTGGATCACCTTTTAGCTGGCGACTCTCCGAAGCATCGAGGCAGTCTTCGATCAGGTCAATCCTAGAGGGCATTTTTTAAGATGGGATATAGACTATGCGATCTCTGATCTGCGGGTGGCCAAAAATCATCGCGATGCTTTACGGTATTCTTGCAATAGATTTGGTGATTATTACTTAGGAATACGGTGATGACTAAACCGCTTGCCTCAAAAACACTTCCTTTTAAAATGTCACCTCTTCGGCAACAGAGTTCGCCGGGGGTCCCTGTAAAAGTGCTCCTGATTGTTCCCTTTGTCGTACAAACGGTGGCGGCTGTGGGGCTGGTGGGGTTTCTCTCCTTCCGAAACGGTCAACAGGCCGTCAATGATCTGGCTAGCCAGTTGGGTTTGGAAATTTCTGAACGGGTGCAGGAACGCATTCTTGTGGATCTGAGCATTCCCCATCGGCTGAACGAAACAACAGCTGGATTGATCGAATCGGGGGTGATTCCGGTGACTGATATTGGCCGATTGGAACTGCATTTTTGGAAACTGATCCCGCCTGCAGAACAGATCACAGAAACGTTTATTGCTCGCCCCGATGGATCTTTCACAGGCACTCGCTGGAGTGAGGAGCAACTGGTTTTCGACACTGCCACAACGGCCTCTGCGGTTGAACCTGATGGCACTCGGGGAGAGATTCTAGATACCTTCCCGGATTATGATCCTCGGGTCCGCACCTGGTACCAGGAGGCAGTGACCTCTGAAGCAGCCATCTGGAGCCAGATCTACCCCGACTACACCACCAATATCCTGGGGATCACCGCCGCTCAACCGATCTATGACGCAGAGGGGAATCTGGAAGGGGTGATTGGCAGCAGTTTTCTGATGACATTGATCAATCAGTTTATGCAGCAGTTGGAGGTGGGTGAGACCGGGATGGCTTTTGTCCTGGAACCCACCGGAGATCTGGTGACCAGTTCCCGAGATACGCCGCTGCAGGTGCGCCAAGGAGAAGAGGTGCAGCGTCTCTCTGCCGCAGAGAGTCCTGATCCCGTGATACAAGAAACGGCCCGCTTTCTGCTGGAGATGATCCCAGATCTAAATTCGATCCAGTCCGTGAAGCAAATGAAGTTTAGTTTCAACGATGAAGCTCATTTTCTCCAGATTAAACCTATTCAGGATGACTATGGACTGAGCTGGTTGTTGGTAACCGTGCTCCCAGAAAGAGATTTCATGGCTCAAATTCAGGCCAATACTCGCACCACGATTCTCTTATGTGGGCTGGCCCTGGTGATCGCGATTTTGACAGGGATCCTGACTGCCCGCTGGATTACTCAGCCCCTTCTCCGCTTAGTCCATGCCTCTGAAACGATGGCACTGGGAAAACTAGACCAGCAGGTAGATCCAGCCCCGATTCGTGAACTTCGGATTCTGGGCGAGGCCTTTAACAGTATGGCCAGGCAGCTCAAGGAGTCTTTCAATACTCTCGAAAACCGTGTTCAGGAACGAACTGAAGAGTTAAGAGCCGCCAATGTCCAGATCCTGGCCCTCAACCAGCAACTGCATCAAGAAAACCTGCGTATGGGGGCAGAGCTGGAGGTTACCCGTCGTTTGCAACAGGCAATTCTTCCCCGCCCTGGAGAACTAGAAGGGATCACGGAGCTAGATATTGTCGGGTATATGGAGCCTGCCGTGGAAGTGGGGGGAGATTACTATGATGTCCTGCGCTACAACGGCACGGTTACCATCGGGATCGGCGATGTCACAGGTCATGGCCTGGAGAGTGGCATTCTCAGCATTATGGTTCAGACAGCGGTGCGCGCCCTGGCTGTTGCCAGTGAAGTTGATGCCAGGCAATTTATCGGGGTTCTCAACCGTGCCCTTTATGACAACATTCAGCGCATGGGATCGGACAAAAACCTCTCCTTTTTATTGGTCCACTATCAAGACAACCGCCTTTTAATCAGTGGTCAGCATGAATCTGTGATCATTGCGCGCGCCAATGGGGATCTGGAACTCGTGGATACGGATGAGTTAGGCTTCCCGATTGGTTTAGAACCGGAGATTCACTCTTTTTTGCATTCTTATGAAGGAAATCTTTTCTTTGGGGACACTCTGGTTCTTTACACGGATGGCATTCCTGAAGCTGAGGATGCAGCAGGGGTTCTTTATGGCTTGGATCGGCTGTGCACCATGGTGCAGGAAAACCATCACCTCACTGCCGCTGGTATTCGCGATGCAATCATTAATGACTTAAAGCAGCACATCGGTGCCTGGACGATTGATGATGACGTGACTCTGGTGGTGCTTAAGCATATCTTCCCTCCTGGTTAAAGGATGAGTTGCAAGTACTCCTTGAGAGGCCTTTTGCCCCCCCATTGCCGCGGATAACCCAGCGACACTTCTTCAAAACGCACCCCATCCCGGTAGTCTGTGGCTCGCACATGCAAATGACCGTAGACCACCACCTCTGTGGGAAAACGCGTGTGCCATTGCTCGGTGGCTCGGGTACCACACCAGAGGGAAAAGCGGGGGATCCGCCGTAGTCGCACATGCTCGTAGCGCAGAGGATAGTGATTGATCAAGATAAAGCGAGCCTCGGGATGATCCTGCAAAGCTTGTTCCAGACGCATCTCCGAAAAACGCAGCCGCTCGTGACACCATTCCGCAATACTGCCATAAGGATCGGGGTGCAGGAGCGACTCGTCATTACAGAGGATCCCCGCCTGCATCGCCCACTCAATCGCCTGATCCTGAGGAACGTGATCGGGACGAAAACTGTAGTCGTAGAGATTAAAGAGGGGGGCAATCAGGAGCGACTTCGATCGATCAGGCCAGAGAACAAACGGATCTTCGGGGGTCAGGACGCCATAATTCCGACAGATCTGCACCAGTTGCTGATACTTGGCTTCTCCTGTTAATCCCTCAGGATCATTCGGAACGGTCCAGAGTTCATGATTGCCAGGGATCCAGAAGACGCGGGCAAATCGACAAGTGACAATCTGCAAACAGTAATGCAGGTGAACGGCCTTCTCCCCCAGATCGCCTGCCAAAATTAACCAGTCCTGGGGATGGGGAGGGAGGGCTTCCAGCGCGGAGCGATTCTCAGAATGATGTAGGTGCAGATCACTGATGGCGTAGAGTCTCATGGGAATAGCAGAGGTGGCAACCGGACAGGCTCAAGGGACAGGAACGTTATCCTAAAGATGAATGTAACAGTCTATCCCCAGGATCCAGAGGCAGGGTTGCCTGATTAAGGATCTCTGATCCAGTCCTTGGATTGTATCGACGCTTACCCATAATCAATCGTAAACTGACCCTAAACCTCCCCGACCGATCGGACGGACTACCGGGGTCACTTCGTCACTCAGGATCGCCGTATGTTTGATGCCCTCTCTGAACGTTTAGAGTCCGCCTGGAAGAAACTCAGGGGTCAAGACAAGATCACAGAAACCAACATCCAGGAGGCACTGCGCGAGGTCAGGCGGGCGTTGCTGGCAGCGGATGTCAGTCTGCAGGTGGTGACGGAATTTGTGGAAGAGGTGCGTCAGGCGGCCCTGGGGGCCAATGTGATCATGGGGGTGTCTCCAGATCAGCAGTTCATCAAGATCGTGAATGATGAGCTGGTCAAAGTGATGGGAGAAGCCAACGTCCCGATTGCCAGGGCAGAGACGGGCCCCACGATCGTGTTGATGGTGGGTCTACAGGGAAGTGGAAAAACCACCACCTGCGCCAAACTCAGCCTCTACCTGCGCAAAAATGGCCATCGTCCCCTGATGGTTGCTGGAGATATTTACCGTCCAGCTGCAATTGATCAGCTCAAGACCCTGGGTCGGCAGATTGATATTCCGGTGTTTGATCTGGGGGAAACGGATCCGGTGGATATTGCTCGCCAGGGTGTGGCCACTGCCATCGAGGGAGATCACGACTATCTGATTTTGGATACGGCGGGTCGCCTGCAAATTGACCTGGACATGATGGCAGAACTGGAGCGGATCAAAGCCGAAGTCCATCCGCATGAAACTCTGCTGGTGGTGGATGCCATGATCGGGCAGGAAGCGGCCAATCTCACCCGCTCTTTTCATAACAAGGTGGGGATCACGGGTGCCGTCCTCACCAAGCTGGATGGGGATACGCGGGGCGGAGCGGCGCTTTCCATTCGCCGTATTTCTGGACAGCCGATCAAGTTTATGGGGGTGGGGAAAGGTAGAAGCGCTGGATCCCTTCTTCCCCGATCGGATGGCGTCTCGCATTCTGGGGATGGGAGACATTCTCAGTTTTGTGGAGAAGGCCCAGGAGGAGATTGATCTTTCGGATGCAGCGGCTCTGACCGAGAAGATGCTGTCGGCTCAGTTTGATTTCACTGATTTTCTCAAGCAGATGCGCATGATCAAACGCCTGGGATCTTTGGGGGGAATCATGAAAATGCTGCCCATGCCAGGGATGGGGAAACTCTCGGATGAACAACTGCAGAAGGGGGAAGATCAGCTCACCCAGGCCGAAGCGATGATCAACTCCATGACCCCCGAAGAGCGGCGAAACCCCGAACTGATTGCCCGCAGTATGAGTCGCAAGCGGCGTGTGGCCACCGGATCCGGCCATTCCCTAAATCAGGTAAGCAAACTCATGAGTGATTTTCAGCGCATGCGCGACATGATGAAAGGCATGGGACAAGGGGGATTTCCTGGGATGGGAGGGTTTCCCGGGGGGGGAGGAGGGCGTGCCCCGGTGGCGGCAGGAGCGGGTCCTGGATGGCGCGGGAAATCTTCAGGCCGACCCAAAAGTGGATCGGGCAAGAAAAACAAGGGTAAAAAGGGAAATAAGGGGTTTGGACGATAGGGGGATCTATGCAGGATGAGTTGAATCAGGAACCGATCTATCAGGGCCAGTTTGGTGTATTTACCATCACAGCGGCGGATCGGCGGGAAGTGATCCTTTATCGTGCGGGTATGATCACCATGGCTCTCTGCTGTGGCAGCGGTGCCCTTCTGGCCTGGAACTCCCCGCAGCTGCTCCTTTCCTGGTTTACACCGCTTTTGGCCCTGTTTTCCCTGGCGTTGGGGCTCAGTTTGTGGACGGTTCACATTTACCTGGGATTTCTCCATCGCTTTCTGCAACTGTGCTGGGGCATCGGCACCTTATCTGCCCTGGTGTTTTTCCTGAATCGTGGCGATCAGCCCCTGGCCCTGATCCTCTACAGCCATCCCCTGACTTTGCTGGGGGTAGGCTTTATCTTTGTGAGTCTGACGGGTCTATTTTTTAAAGAAGCCTTTTGTTTTAATCGCCTGGAAACCAAGATCCTGACCCTTCTGGTGCCTGGTTTGCTCCTGGGGCATTTGTTTCAGATCCTTCCTCCAGCCTGGGAACTGCGGTTGTTGCTGGGGTGGGGGCTTCTTTTTAGCGTGTTTGCCCTGAGAAAGTCTCTACAACCGATCCCGCCTGATATTGGAGATAAGTCGGTTTTTACTTACCTTCGAAATCCCCAGGCTTTTTCGGCTGACCCCCATCTCAATGAAGCTGCTTGAGCTAGACGACGGCATAGACCAGAGACAAGCTGGCCACTCGTTGATGCTGTAGATATCTCAGATCTGAAAGATCCGAAGCGGGCTGGGTCAGTTCACTCAGCAAGGTCTGGACCCATTCCAGCGGTCGATCCAGGTAGAGCAGTTCCCGATGATTGCCATGATCAGAATCCTTACGTGCATGTAATTGTTCCAAACTTTGCTTGAAGGGAGTCAGGCTGATGACGATCAACAGCTCTGTCAAACCTCGCGGACTGCAGGTGAGCAGATCAGGATACAAATAAGCCTGAGCATTGTTCGCTACGGTAGAGGGGATCTCAAGACGACTGCCTGCGCTCAGTTGCAGAGCCAACAGAGATGAACTTGAGGAGAGAGGAGTAAAGACATTCAGTTGTCCCATCCCATCCAGGAGGATCACATAGGCCGATAAAGTTTCCTGGCCTTGATTTTCCAGGGTGAGATTCAGGTATTCTCCCGCCGGAAGCTTGACGAGCCCATTCTGCTCTCTTTCCAGGGTTGAGGGGGGGAGAGTAACCACCGCTGACTGAACTTGTAAAAGGGGCAGCCGAGGTTGAAATTGTTCGGGTTCTGAGCGGTAGAGCGTCGCCCGCACTGGCAGATCGGTAACGCCGCTATTCAGGGTCAACCGCAGCAGCTTCGCCGCCAGGAGATGTCGAAGTCGAGGACTTAACCGTTGTACGGCTGCCTTGGCCGCTTCTCCAGAGGGCCCCAGGATCCGGCGATCAACTCCCTTCCTGGCCAGAACAACCCATACCCTTCTCCGGACGCGTTCCCGGCTGTCGATAGTTTTCCCAGCAGGCAATCTACACGTTGATCCTGGGGATACACCGCTTCTGCCCAGGGCATGGCGGCCAGCGCATTGGTAATATCCACCTTCTCAATTCGCCCCAAACTATCATCCATCCCCACCAAGACCCGCATATTCAGGGATAGAGCTCTTTCCCGCTCATAGATGCCTGTACCAACGGCAGGGATCTTTTCTTCACTCACCAGTGTGGCCTGTGCTGTCAAGCCATTTCGAGCTCGTAGCACCATTTTGCCCACATCTCCTTGCCCAGGATCCTGGGGAAAGACTCTCAAGACCGTACCGTTTTGGAGCCCACAGAGCACACCAGGCGGCACCCCCCCCAACCATAGACTGGCCCGATTCCCCTTCACCTCCTGGATCACTCCTGTCCAACCTCGAGTGCCGGGCTCAAGGGCGGTGTGAAGTTCAGGCGCAAGTTGACGAGATTGAAGGTCGTTTCCCTGCAGGATCGGTTGCTGGCAGGCAAGGGAGGCTAGCTCTCGCTGGGTTGTCACATGATTAAAGGCTGTCAACACCTTGGTCGCGGGTGTGGTTTCCCAAAGATACTGCGTGAGAAGATAAGTAACAATACCAGCGACAAATCCAGACCAGGTGGCTTCGGCGGCCAGTTCCTCTGCTGAAGTTGCTGTCAACAGGAGCCCCCGGGGTAACGCAGGCAGTTGGGAGGTTGGTGACGGGTTGTCTTGAGCCGATACGACCTGGCTGATCGCTGTTGGGCAGGATCTCAGGTGTAAATTTCCACGGACACGGGGTTCTACAAAGTTAAAGCCGCAATCTAGTATCAGCGTTAACTGCGAGGTCGAAAGCGCTGCCAGAGTCTGGAATAAAGTGCCTAGAGGCAGATGGGAGCAGGCCTGACCTCCCTCCTCCAGGAGTACGAGAGCGGGAGACCGAAGGGAAGTCCCCTCCCCCTCAGCCGCATCGGGTTGAAGTAAACCTAACCCACTGAAATGGATCAGCAATGGGTCTTCGTCATCAAGCTGTGAAACCATCTCATCAAGAGCAGCGTTGAGACGGGTAACCGTTGCCTCCTGATCCGTAAGGGTCAGAATATCTGTAGCCGCAAAGCCAAATCGATGCAGCAGCAATTGGCGTTGAAGTTCAATGTCCGTGAGGCAACCCTGCAATGAAAAGGCGCTATTGGGTTCAGGATAAGTATTAATTCCGATGAGCAGGGCCCGTTTGCGAGACATCGCAGCTAGAGCACCCCCATAGTTTTCTCCGTATCGAATTAGCCACCCCGGCGACAACCCCACACCCGCAGCTGTGGCCAGCAAGCGCTGCAGGAACGTGCGTCGATCTGTGCTCATGCTACCCTACTCTTTGGTTCCTAGCGGACGATAACTGTTAACCGTCACGCTATCGGTGCCTCACCCCTAGGATATCCTCATCGGGTCGAAATGGATGAGCTTGAGGACCCGGTTTTCCAACTAGATCCAAGTCCAGTTTCACGATGAATACATCCTGTGTTAGTGGTGAAAGAGGTTCTTCAGGATCTGCTCCTGAGGGATCCTGCCTGATCATCTACCCTCATGCCTACCTCAGGAATCTATGCGCTATTGCTTCCAAGCTCGGCAAACGGCTCGACTGGAGTTGTCTGGCTCGCTGGCTCAGGTAAATGCCTTCTTTCAAGATCCGGGTCAGCTGATGACCGCTCTGGTAGAGTCCCAGCGGGTTAGTCGTCTGGATCGAGATCGATTTGCTGTGCGCATGCGCCCTATTCAGGCCCTGGGGTTACAGATTTATCCTGTAGTTACACTCCGCATCACCCCCTCCGAAAAAGCTGCGGTTCAGCTAGAAGCCACAGGTTGCCAGGTTCAGGGTAACGACTGGATTGATCAGCACTTTGATCTCAGTTTTGACGGGGAACTCCGGCCGGATAGCTTACAACACTCCTCGCAACTAACGGTGATGACGGGAGAGGCACGTCTCAAGGTCTGGATCGGATTACCTCCCTGGCTTTCCCTCACCCCTGAGCCCATCGTGCAGACCATCGGCAACTCCATCACCAATGGGGTCCTGATGGCGATCCGGCGGTCCCTCTGTTACCGCTTACCTCTGCGCTTTCAACGGCATCTTCCCACTCTCAAGCGCGCGCTCCACCACCAAACTTGAGGTGAGACACAGACATTAGCGGTTGGGCAGAAGTTGATACCCTGCCCGGATCAGCAGCTGAGCTAATTCAAACTGGGTTTTCCAGCGATCAGCCAGCCGCTGGGCGACGACAGTTTCTGCTGCAGGCATCGACTGGTTGAATCCGGTGACCACAAACAGGGTTCCCTGATGCCAGTACAGTTGTTTGGGATCACTCATTGCCAGCAACCTCCTGATGCTGCGGCAGTGGCTTTTCGGTGCTCACCAGGACCGTCAGACCTGCAAGGGTAATTAAACTGACCCCACACCCCAGCCAGTCAGCGAATGTACCTAGATAGGCCACTTGCACCTCGTGTTGCCCAGGCGGAATCGTGATCTGCAGTTGTCCCTGATCAGACTTTTCTGTTGTGACCCAGCGATCATCCAGACGAATTCGCCAGGCCGGGTAGTAAAACATCCGCAACAGCACCTGACGGGGTTGATCCATGGGGTTGTCCGCCTGAAATTGTCGATAGCCAAAACGCCATTCAGTTAGATCTAACCCGCTTTGCCCACCCTCTTTCCAGCTCAAGAGGGGGTGATCAACTTCAGGAGGCATGCCCATGCTCACTCCCCTGGCTCGATACTCTGGCACATCCACCAGGGCCAATCCCTGCCGCAGGATCCAGTGCCAATGGATAAACTGCTCGCTGGTGGGTGTCGGGGGGGGCGGCTGGTGAGGGAACTGCATTTGCGCCGCCAGATCTTGAAAACGTCTCACCTGAGAAGGATTAAATCCAGCACTGTCGATTACCTCTATCCCTTGCCAGGTGAGGGTGCTTAACCCTGTCATCACCAGGAGCCCAAAAATTGCTGTCACTGCGCGACGACCCCAGCGTCTGCCTAAACTGAGTAGATAGCCCAGAAGTACAGGGATCATGACTGTCGTAATACTCAACCACCGCCAGGAAAACTGAATTCTTTGCAGGGGCACGACCCAGGGATACACCCATCCCAATAGATCCGTCATCAAGAGCAGCGTCACCCAACTCACGAGCAGCCAGTAAAGCGCTGATGTGTGCAGAATTGAATCCTGCGCCTGCTCGGACTGTCGTGACCCCAGAAATGACACCAGAGCACAGAGACTAACCCCAACGGTGATGGCGATCGTGACCCACCAAAGCCCCAGCAACCTGCGATCAAACCAGTGATCGGTGAGTACGGGCCGCAGCTGCAGTAATCCCCTGAGCATCAGGCGGTGATGGGGCAAATATTCATCCCAGCTATTGAGGGCTCCCACCTGAATGAAGCGCTGATCCAGGGCCGCAGGCCAGAGGAAAAACGCGGTCCAGCAGAACGCCAGAGCAGCACCCACATAACTGCGAAACAGGCCCTGCCAGGTTCCATGACGCCAGGCCACTAGCAAGGGTAGGGGCACCCAGATCAGAGTGAAGATCAGGAGCGTGGGCAGATGCGAAAGCACCAGGAGTCCATAGGTGAGCGCGAGCGTGATCACAGACTTCCATCGGTGGGGAGGAGTTAAAACACCCTGAGAGGCCCACAGCACCCAGGGGATCATGGCAATGGCCCAAACTTCCCCCATCGCGCCCCGCTGGTAAACATCCACCAGAAAATAAGGGGAAACCATGCCCACACCCGCCACACCGGCGGCGATCCAGGCGGGCCAAAAACAGCGGCCATAGCGATAGAACCCCAACCCCAGGATCCCTACTGCCAGAGCCATGCTGGCCACGAGGGTATTGCCCAGATCCAGACCCAGCAGGCGAAAGGGTAAGGTTGTCACCATGCAGAGGGGAGGATAAAAGGCAAAAGTGGCGTTGCCAAAGCCAAAATTAGAGAACTCCAGCCAGCGGGGATAAACCTGACCCTGAGAAAATTGCTGCTGATACTGGAATCCCCAACTGAGGTTGAAGTGGGTGGAATGCGTACTGGGGTAGCCCTGCTGCACCATGGGCAGGATGACCGCAAGTATGACACTTAGCCAGCCGAAAAAGAGAATGCTACGCCATCCCCAGCTCCCCAGCCTTGAGAAGGGGGAAATCTCTGCGCTTTCCACAACCGCCATAGATCCGCTGCTCGTTTTGCCTCTCGTACTTTAGCGCCCTGAAGAACCTGTTCGGCAACCCAAGGGACTAGAGAGTAGACTCTGCATCAGCAATTCTAGGCAGTTTTGGTCAGTTGACGCTTAGATCATCTCCAGGAGGTTGTGAGGAATGCCTTTGCGGGAGCGGCGCATGAACTGGGGTTGTGCATCTGATTTTTGGGGTGACCCGATGGCAGTGATCGGTCTGTTCCCTTCTGCGAATCTGGGAAAAGTCAATGGGGAAGCAGGGCCAGATTCAGGTGCCAGGAGGCTTTCATCCAGATCCTTGACGGTTAATTCCAACTGCTGAATCGTGACCATGGCGATGGTGCAATTCTGTCGGAGTGCACTCGTTAGCAACTGCCTGGCTAGACCAACGATTTGCTCCAGACCTAAAGCCTCTCCAATCAGCTTGAGATAACTGGCACTGTGCTCCAATCCAGACCAATCCCAGCGTCTGAGAGCCTGACGAGCACTGAGAATCAGGGAGTGACTCTCTTCTAAGCCTGCCTGGGAAGGCCTGGATTTACCAGCGAAAGGATTGGGAAATAAAAAGAGCTGTTGAGATTCTTGTCGTTTCTGAATCCACCGCTTCAGCACGCGGCTTAACGTTTCGAGCTGGAGAGGCTTGCAGAGATAATCGTCCATCCCAGCCGCAAAGCAGAGATGTTGATCTTCTGGTAAGACATTGGCGGTGACGGCAATAATCGTGGTGTTCGAGATGTCTCCCTCTAGTTTACGGATGGCTCTGGTGGTGGTAAACCCATCCATCACCGGCATATGGCAGTCCATGAGGATCATGTCAAACGACTGCTGTTGTATGAGGTTGAGAGCCGCTTCTCCGTGCTCGGCACCTTCGCAGTCATAACCTAAACGCCCCACCTGCTGCAGCAAAAGCTGGCGACTAAAGGCAAGATCCTCGACAACCAGAATCCGAGCTGATCCTGGCGAAGGCTGGGAGGTACGAAGCTTGTCCAAGTGACTGGCTGGCATAGACAAGTGGAGAGAGGCGAACAGTGCTGCAAACTGCCCCAACTGATGACCGTAACGCCTCAGATGAGATCAGTGTAGCGGTTGCCCCGTGCCTGGGTTGTTTCTGGGTTTTATCCCAGACATCATCACCTCAGTATTCCAGGGCCCACCTCTCTACCTTAACCCGGACATGAAGGGGAGAAGTCCGCTAAATTGCTTAACTCTCAAGCAACTCTCGCTAATGAAACTCAAGCCTAGAGCTTAGCCAACTCATCGAAATAGTGTTGGAACAAACCTTGCCATTGGCCAGGGAAAGATTCTCACCCCAATTTCCAACAGATCTTAGATCAGGATCAAGAGCTTGTTCAAGACATGCGGGTCAGGGCTGAGATCTTCGCAAGCTTATCTGGGTCTAAACCCTGCAATTCCTCCAGACGTAGCCACCCCTCTTTGATCAGCCTGGCAAACACAAAGATCAAGAAGGAGTAGCGGTAGTCATACTTGCCGTCAATATCGTGCCGCTTGACGCTGAGAAAATCGTGCAGTTTCCAGAGATCTCCCAGATCCTGAAGTTGCTCGGCCTGATCCCGCACTGATGCGATCAGGGTGACAGCTTCTCTCTCAAACGCTTTGTCAAAGGCATCCTTAGCCACTTGATCCTCAAGTGTGGACCACTCAGTATTGGTTGTCTGCATCACTAACTCAATCATCAAATACAGGTATTAAAAGAGGGGTATCACCCAATCCTCTCATTATAGTCACAAATTGTAATTGACTGCACAGAAAACGGTGTTATGAACCCTGTTGTGCTTTTTGGTCAACCTTTATCCTGGCGACTTTACTCAGGTAAACCTGAGGCAATTGATACCAGGGAATCTGCGGATACTCGTGGTGCTCCCAGTGATAGCTGAAGTGATAGCAACTGAGCAGAGACCAGATCGGGGGCAGATGCAGACTGCGAGCCCTGTGGTGATCATAGAAGGGCGCCGCAGCCTCACGGTGGGGCAGGTAAGTCCCAAAATAAAACAGCTGAATTGAGCTTAGGACCAGGGGCAGGAGCCAGAAGACAAGAAGATGAAGTGGCGAACTTTGTGCCCAGACGTATAGCACCAGGGTTGCGACCCCTCCCCCCAGACCCATCAGCCCTAGCTGACCTGGCGATACATACTGTCTCATAAACCTGCAGTACCACAACAGCGGATGGTGATGACTGCCATCGTGATAGTCCGGATCTGAGCCATGTCCCGAATGATCATGATGTTGTTTGTGCTTTCTCAGGCAGTGTGAATAAGGCAGGAAGGCATATAGAAAAAGAGCAAGTCGTCCGAGCTGATGATTGAGATCAGGCCGACCTGGAACCAGACTCAGGTGCATGGCATCGTGGGCCAGGATAAACAGCCCCGTGTGCAAAAAGGTACGGAGAAGGATGGCAAAAATGATGAGTGGCAAAATCTTTGGGCTGAATTGTAGTGAAAGACAGACCAGCAATGACACGATCCAGGAAATAATCAATAGTACGGTTAATCCTAGCCCCAGTCGGCCCTGTGCAGCCCTAGAATCAGTAGAGAGATCCCAAGAGGGAAGATAATGCATGTGCATAGGCAGTAAGAATTAAGAATAAAGAAGTTCAGGCAGTTTTGAGAACAGATAAAGCGCCCTCCCCGGAGAGCGCCTCACCTTAATTCACCCTAACGGATGCAAAACCAGACGGGCTAACGCACCAAGTTCAGTAACTCTTTTGGCGAGGCCAGCAGATCAATCGCCACAAAAAAGATCTTGTTCTCAGGAGTGAGGAGGAATCTCCAGGCAATGTTCATGCCCACATTGGCCCCGAACCACGGGGTCTGGACTTTACCCGTTACCTTAATCTGCACAAACCCATCTTCAGCTGGTTCTACGACACCACGCTCAGGATTCAGGGTCAGGTTTTGGCACTCTTCCTTAAAAGAAACGCAGCACGGCTTCCTGTCCCACAATGGGGCCACGGAAGGGAGGCTGCAGGGCTCCATCTGGCGTAAACAACTTGATCAGCGCATCAAAATCATTGGCGTTGAGGTTATTCATATAGGCCAGGATGGTGGGATTCGTCACCCCTTCAATCTGGACCTGGGTGCGCTGAGCCATCTCCTTAGGCGGTGCAACCGGCTCAGCTAGACGGGAATAAGAGTCCATTTTGTTGACGTCATAGCCCATATCCACCACTGCGTTGCGCAACACAGTAATCTGCTGGCCTGGATCCAGTTCTCGAATCGTTTGCAACACAGCAGAAGCATTGGCAGATAGCTGATATCCCTCAGGAATCGGGGCCACCAGACCCTGCTCCATCCATTCACCCAGTTGATACCAGAATCCCAGCTTGATATTTACAGACCAAACTGTATAGGTCCGGCAAATGGGGGTATCCGCCCGGTTCGCCAGATCACACATGACCTGGGTTTGCTGCAGTGGACTCATTTGTCGGATCTGGTTCAGAGTCCCTTCTGCAAGTTGCATACTGGCTGCCCCCAGGGCTGCAGGGGTAATGGACTTGCCCATTTCTTTGTAGGCAAACCAGATCAAGGCAAGCTGGTCTTCAGCACTGAGTTGAGTAAACCGAGCAATAGTAGCCGGGACTACATCAGCTGATAGCGTATTGGGGAAAATATTACGAGCCGAATCAATTGTGAATGGCATGGGTTCACCCTGGTAGAGGTTCTACGTAAGGTCTTGCGAAGTGGCATTATCAACTTAGCCTATCTTTCACTGTAGAACTGACTGAGCCTTTTTCCTTACCTTTGGGGAAAACTTACTGCTGTGAACCCAATAAAACAGCCCCCACAGAAGGACTGCAGGGACTCTCTCTAGTCTTAGTCAACAACCCAAGGAATGCGCATCAAGACACCCACTTAGACCGCGGCGGTAGCCAGGCTTTCCTCCTTGAGAATTGCAACTTTGTCGGTGCGTTCCCAGGGCAGATCCAGATATTCCTGACCAAAGTGGCCGTAAGCTGCAACATCCTGGAAGAAGCGTCCTCCCCGCTGGGCAGGTAATTCCCGCAGATGAAAGGTATTGAGGATCGCCGCAGGTCGGAGATCAAAGTGCCGCCGCACCAGCTCCTCTAACGTTTTCTCAGAAATCCGACCTGTGCCAAAGGTCTCAACCATCACACTTATGGGACGGGCCACCCCAATGGCGTAGGCCACCTGAACTTCGCATTTGTCTGCCAGTCCTGCCGCAACGATATTCTTGGCCACATAGCGGGCAGCATAGGCAGCACTGCGATCCACCTTGGTGGGATCCTTGCCAGAGAAGGCTCCACCCCCATGACGGGAGTAACCACCGTAGGTGTCCACAATGATTTTTCGACCCGTTAGTCCAGCATCTCCCTGAGGCCCCCCGATCACAAACTTACCAGTGGGGTTACAGAGGATGCGAGTGGAGTCGGTTGGCTTTAATTCCAGATCGGCAAAGGCAGGCCGGATCACCGCCTCCACCAGATCGGCACTAATGCGATCATGAATCCCCTTCTCATCGGTCATGCCATCAATTTCGGGATCATGTTGGGTCGAAATCAGAAGCGTATGGATTCCAGCCGGTTGCCCATTTTCATAGTAAACCGTGACCTGAGTTTTGCCATCGGGCCGGAGATAGGGAAGCACCGCTTGCTTACGGGCCTGAGCCAGCTGGCGGCTGAGACGGTGGGCCAGACTGATGGGTAAAGGCATCAACTCAGGTGTTTCGTTGCAGGCAAACCCAAACATGAGCCCCTGGTCACCTGCTCCCGTCAGATCATAGTCATCGGCTTCACTTTGCCGCTTTTCCCAGGCCTGATTCACCCCCTGAGCAATGTCAGGAGACTGCTCGTCCAAAGCCACCAGTACTGAGCAGCTATTGCTGCAGAAACCGTTGGATGTATCTGTGTAGCCGATTTCTGCAATCTTATTGCGAGCCAACTTAATGTAGTTGACATTGGCGGTTGAGGTGATCTCACCTGTGATCAAGACCAACCCAGTGTTCACCACAACTTCAGCCGCGACACGACTGTAGGGATCGTCAGTCAGCAGCGCATCCAGGATCGTATCGGAGATCTGATCACAGATCTTGTCAGGATGCCCCTCGGTAACTGACTCTGATGAGAACAAAAATGACTTGGACAAGGATGAATCCTCCTGAAATCACAACACCAGCCTTTGCTAGCGGATTCTTTGTCCACCTGCTCCTGCTTGAGGATCTCTCATACCAGGAGTATGGATCCAGACTGGCGGTTGGGTGATGCCCTCACTTGTCGCTGCAAAGGGCCTTCTCAGCCCGGAATCTAAAAGCAGCTTTGACAACAATCGACAAGTGATTCCTTATCTCCCGGTTGTCCGACAAACCGCAGGAATTAGCACCAGACTAAATGACCTGGTTGCTGCAGCATCTTTGGGCCTGATCCCTCAGCCTGCTCTGGATAAAGAACTGGACTCATGCTACCGATCTGCCTGTGAATTGTCAAAATCTAACCTTTGGGCAGCATTCTCAGCGGTACTGATCACAACGGTTGGGTCTCAACGCCAGGGCAGAATAGCTACTGAGACAACTGATCGAGAACTGGCTGGTCATTAAAACGATTTTCCCAATCCGTAATACTGACAATCTGGATAAAATAGAAGCCTGCTAAAAACAGGGGAAACACCACCCCAATGAAACCTATAGCCCCCAGCACCCCGAAGATACGCCGATTCTGAACCTGTGCCCCCCGCTGGATCACGTTACTGGAAGCGGTGAGACGACTGCCACAGAAAGCCGCAACAACGGAGCCGATAATGCCACCCAGAACGGTGGGGGCCAGCCAGCCCGCCATTTCCTCAAAGGGAATTTCGAGAACTCGTGGAAGGGCAAGAAAACAGATGGCTTCTAGAATCGCCCATGTTGTAATGAAACCTGTGAGACTTTCTCGAAAGGCATCACCTGCATCTTTCATGTGCGGGAGGCTCCTAAAGGAAGCGATATAAGGATATGAGCTTAGGTTACCTCGACTCTCAAGAAATCGGACAGGAGCAGCAGAATTTGATGCATACAACTTCCTCGGAGTCCGCTTCCAATGACTAATGATTTAAGTCTGAATGCCCAGGATCATCTGCAATTGGGCGTGATGGCGGTCCAGGCTGGCGATCTGGAAACTGCCAGGGAGGAGTTTGTTGCCGTGCTGGAAGCGCATCCCAGTCATCTGGAAACACGATACAAATTGGGTTGGGTTCTGGCTTCTCTCGGAGCGTGGGAGGAGGCCATCCAGCAACTTCGTCAGACTCTCCAAATGCAACCGGATCACCCGGAAGCTAATTACAATCTGGGGGCCATCCTGTTGCAGAAAGCGCAGGTAGAAGCGGCGGCGGATGGGAGGATGGAAACCGCGGTGCTGACAGAAGCAAAGGCCTGCTTTGAAAAAGTTCTGGAAACCGATCCCTTTGATCAAAGAGCCTTTGCCTTTATCAATCTGCTAAAGCGGGCTATAGAAGGGTATGGTGAGCTCCCCCCTCCTACCCAGGAAGAATAAGCGGTGGAGCGGTGGATCTATCGAGACAGGACCCCTGGCCAGTTGGCGTCTGCCTTGGCAATATTGCCTGGGATATCTCGTTCCCAACGTCGCTGGATATTGCGATTAAAGTTGAGGTAGAGCTGATCATCGACAATGGACCAGGCTTGGGGATCGATGGGAGCTGTATATCCCTGACTGACAGCCCAGGCACAGTAGCCACCGTAAGCAGGTGCATAAGTCTCTGGATTGGCGGCAAATTGATCGCGGTGCTCAGCGCTGGCAAATAGCCAGGTTACCCCTCGCCAGTCATGACTAAATTCTTCATTCCCATCCACGGCTTTCCCCTGCGTAAAATAGGCCACAACATCAGTGCCGCGGACGGCTACACCATCTTCTGTGAAGAAAAGATCAGCTCGCTCCGGGGCGGCACAAGGATCGGCAGATGTCGAGGCGGGGGCTTTGGGAGCACAGGCGGCATAAGCCACGGTTTGGGCAGAGGGGGTAAAAAATCCCATGGACGGGATCTCTGTTCCTGCCATCAGCATTGAGGCAATGGTAAAGGAAACAAGATATTGAATCTTCATCTGCAGGTAACCTCCTTTAGTTGAAACGCAACAGCCGCTAAGATTACCTTGATGCATCTTGCTGGTGCACACCTGAGCTAAACATGAGAATATCCCAAACACGAATTAGCCTGATTACTCACGTGAAGGGCATTGTGTCCCGGCTTCGCCTTCAGTTTCCTTCAAATGAGATCTCGTCCAGGCAGCGATTTCATCTTGCCATTGGTGTTGCAGACATTCCAACATCGGTTGCCGATTACTCTCGCCGCCTGGCCTGTCCCCCAGTTCTGGTGATCGATGGTGAATACGCTCTCTGGAGGACCCCTACCCTCAACTTTTCCATCCGCAAAACTGCTATTGAAACAGCAGGAATGGTCCGGCATCTGGGCTGGGAAGATGATGCAGCCACGGAATTTTTGTCTGAAACTGATGTGAATGGCATTCTCTGGGAGCGATTCTCGGCTGAGCACCAGGCGGATGAGATTCGGACCCTCTGGCCCCGTACCCGTTACCAAGCCCCTGAGAAATGAAATAGTTAGGGGCGGGTAGGCTAATGGGATCCTGAAAAGAGAACGCATAGAGACTGGAGACAATGTCTTTGCCTGTCAACAGCACTGCCCTGCTTGAAAAATATAGTCAAGGTCAACGAGATTTTAAGCAGTGTCATCTCGCTCAGGTGCAGCTGCAGGGGGTACGGCTACCTGGCATTATCCTCAGTGGGGCAGATCTGAGTGGTCTGTGTCTGGCTGAGGCCGACCTGGAGGGGGCTAAACTTCTGGGTACCCTGTGTAAAAACGCCAATTTTCGTGAGGCTAACCTGGCCCATGCCCATCTCAATCGCATTAACCTCACGGATGCGATTCTCTGGAAGACTCAGCTGATGCACACTTGCTTAGGAGGGGCACGGCTGCAACGGACTCTACTTCTGCAGGCGGATTTAACGGGAGCAGATCTGTCTCATGCCAATTTGCAGGCGGCGACCCTCTGTGATGCCAACCTCAGTCAGGCGAACTTGACGGCGGCCCAGTTGAGTGGTGCGGATCTACGCGGGGCGATCCTCTGGTGCACCAATCTTTCTGGCAGCAATGCCGAGGGGGCAGATCTCACGGGGGCCTGTCTGGATCAGGCCTTTCTCAAAGGGATGGTCATCAATTCCCAAACCCACATCGATTCAAAGTGGCGGCTGGTGTGGGAACTGGTCAATCGGGATGGAGAGGCGCGCGATCTAACTGAAGCGGATTTTAGCCAGGCGGATCTGCAGGGGGTGAGTTTTCGCGGCGCCCGACTTCAGAGGATCAATGGCGAGTGGGCCAATCTCAGTTACTGCAAGCTAGCCGGGGCCGATCTGAGGGGGGCAAATTTGCAGTTTGCGCTGTTGCGACGGGCCAACTTAGCCGGGGCACATCTTGGAGAAGCCCTTTTACAGGGATCGAACCTCCAGGAAGCCGATCTTTCCCACGCTGTCCTGAAAGGGGCTCAAGTAGATGGACAAACTCAGTGGCATCCCAAGTGGCAGTTGGTGTGGCAGATCATGAACTGTCAGCGTGACGCTTGGGAGTTGCAGGGGCAGGATCTGCAACAGGTGTATCTCTGGAAAGCTCACCTTTACCGTGCCAATCTGCAGGGGGCGCTTTTGAGAGGCTCAGATCTGCGGGGGGCCAATTTAACGGATGCTCAGCTCCAGGGAGCGGATCTGCGGGGCACTAATTTTCGCGGGGCCATGCTGGCGGGTGCGGAATTGGCTGGGGCTCAGTTTGATGAAAATACAGACCTTTAATTAGTAATCAGTTCTTCAACCAGGTCAAGATCTGATTGGCAATCCGATCGGCAGCCCCCGGAACCCCCATGCGTTTCAGACCGTGCTCTTGGAGTTGAGTGGTGAAGGCGGGGTCCGATCGCATTCTCTGGATGAGGTCCAGAAGCGTTGCGGCAGCCGTGTCAACCGTTCGAAGAAAGATCGAGGATCCGAGCAGGCGAGTTTGGGCTTCTGCAAAGGCAGGCGTGAACTGGGGACCCTTACCTGGCATGGTAACCACAGGCTTTCCCAACCCCACACACTGTTCTGTGGCTGTACCAGCCATGGCTAAAGCGACCATCGTCCGCTGGACACACCAGGCAAAATCCGCCACCCTCAGATGTACACTCAACCCTGCGGGAATTTGGGCTTGAAGTCTGGGTAGCTCTAGTGTTGGAGAGATGGCAGCCACCAGTTCTATCTCCTCAGGCAATTGTTGGATCACCTGCATGATCAGGCTCCAGTTGGCATAAGCTTCTGGCGGTCGAGATCCAGGAAGGAGAAGTACCGATGGTTCAGGGTTTAAGACCTCGGACCAGGCTTGAGAGAGTCCCTGATCCA
>JAAUUJ010000003.1 GCA_012030715.1 Synechococcaceae cyanobacterium SM2_3_1
TACTCCACCATTGAGGAGCTGATTGAGCAGGTGAATATTGATCCCAGGCGGGGGTATGTCACGAAAACGTGCTCACCCAGATTCTGATCGATGACATGACGATTCGCCTGCTGGAACAGAAGGGCTACCGACTGGGGGATGTGCTGCCCCGGGGTGAAGTGTGTGTTCTCAAGTCCACTGCCAATCTGAGTACCGGGGGAGTGGCCATTGATTGCACCGATATTATCCATCCTTACAATGCCTTCATTGCCGAACGAGCGGCCCAGATCGTGGGTTTGGATGTAGCGGGTATTGATCTCATCTGTCCTGACATCACCGTTCCCATTCATGAGAATGGCGGTGCCATTGTCGAGGTCAACGCGTCTCCAGGGTTGCGAATGCATCTGGCCCCCAGTGAAGGGATTGCCCGCAATGTGGCCGAGCCGATCATTGACATGTTGTTTCCTCCGGGAACCCAAACCCGCATCCCGATCATTGCGATTACGGGTACGAACGGAAAAACCACAACAACGCGCCTGACCGCCCACATCCTCAAGGGGGTGGGGTTAAGGGTGGGGTTCACCACCACGGATGGGGTGTACATCCAGAATCATCAAATAGCCAAAGGAGATATGACCGGCCCCTACAGTGCCCAGCTGGTGCTGCGGGATCCAACGGTCGAGGTATCAGTGCTGGAAACGGCACGAGGAGGCATTCTCCGCGAAGGGTTGGGATTCCCAGGGTGTGACATCGGAGTGGTGTTGAATGTTACCTCAGATCACCTGGGGGTGGGGGATATTGACACCCTGGAGGAGATGGCCCGTGTCAAGTCGGTGGTGGTGGAGTCAGTGCATGAAGGGGGATATGCCATCCTGAATGCAGATGATCGGCTGGTGGCGTCCATGGCCGAAAATGTGCGCGCCACGATTGCCTACTTCAGTATGAATCCTGAGAGCGAGATCATCCGTCACCATATTGCGGCGGGAGGAACGGCTGCGGTCTATGAGGAAGGCTATATTGCCATTCTGAAACGGGGCTGGAAGTTACGCATCGAGAATGTTACCAATATTCCCCTCACCCTCTCTGGTCGAGCCAGCTTCATGATCCAGAACGCCCTGGCTGCCACCCTGGCCACATTTCTGCACGGGATCTCGATCGATGATATCCGGATGGCCCTGGGCACGTTTACTAGCTCAGTGGCCCAAACACCCGGACGCCTGAATCTTTTTGAGGTGGGGGGGCTTTCAGGTCCTGGTGGACTATGCCCACAACCCCGCTGGATATGAGGCGATTGAGTCCACACTGCAGCGATGGGAATGTCGCCAGAAAGTTGGGGTTATTGGGGGGCCTGGGGATCGGCGGGATCAAGATCTGAGGGAACTGGGGATTCTCTCGGCCCGGATGTTTGATCGGGTGGTGATCAAAGAAGATGACGATCGCCGCGGGCGAGATCCGGGAGAGGTGGCCGAGATTATACGCCAGGGTTGGGATGATCAACGGGGCGGTGATGCGCAGTTGATCCTGAAGGAGGAAGAGGCAATCGAAACCAGTCTGCAACAGGCTCAGTCAGGGGATCTGGTGGTGATCTTTCCTGCCGATGTGCAGCGCACCATCCAGATTATTACCCGCTACCAGGATCTGTTGAACCCCAAGCCCAGCTACCGAGGGTCTTCCTACGGTGCCCAATTTAACTCCTCAACCACAGAATCCTTACCAGAGCCTCAGTCTGAATCGGTTGAGCACCTCTAGATTTATTTATTTTGTTGTCCATGGCTCAGGTGCTGATTGCTCTTGGATCCAATCTTGGGGATCGGTTCAGAGCCCTGCAAACTGCAGTCGAGGCGATGGCTCGTCATTTTTACCTGGAACAACTTTCGCCAGTGTATGAGACCAAACCCGCCTATGTACTAGATCAACCCAAATTCCTCAACTGTGCCTGCCGGGTGACCACGGAAAAGGCCCCCAAGCAGGTCCTGACTCTTCTCCAGGGCATTGAGCAGCAGTTAGGACGCTACCCAGCTCAACGCTATGGTCCCCGGCTTATTGATCTGGATATTTTGTTCTACGATCAGCTGGTGCTGGACCAACCGGATTTGCGCATTCCCCATCCCCTGCTGCGGGAGCGTGCGTTTGTTCTGGTTCCTCTGGGGGATATTGTCCCCGACTGGATCCATCCCGAAACGGGAGAAAAAATTGCAACCCTGCGGGATCATTGCGCTGATCTGGACTCAACCATCAAACCTTACCCTCAGCTTCTTGACTTTCCGGCACCATGAAACCCTTCTCGCCCACTCTTGATCTAACCACCACCTCCCTGGTGTGGGGAGCAAAAACTTATGTCATGGGGATTGTGAATGTCACTCCTGACTCGTTTTCGGGGGACGGCCTGATTGGGCAATCTGACGCGGTGGCAGCAGCGGTGGCTCAGGCGGAGGCTCAGGTGCAGGCGGGGGCGGATCTGATTGATATCGGTGGCGAATCCACCCGACCGGGCAGTCAACCTGTCCCCCTGGAGGCAGAGCTACAGCGGGTGATCCCCGTTATCCAGGCTTTGCATGGCAGGATTTCTGTCCCCATCTCCATTGACACCTATAAAGCTGAAGTGGCCAGAGTTGCCCTAGCAGCAGGGGCAGAGATTGTGAATGATGTCTGGGGGCTACGGCGGGATCCAGAGATGGCCTCAGTGGTGGCCAGTCAAGAGGCCGCCGTGATCATCATGCATAACCGCAGTCGGCCTCAAGATCTAGAGCAAACCCCTGGCCTGGGGGGGCGCTATGTGGGAGTGCGCTACGAAGATCTGATCCGCGACATCCACCATGAGCTTGAGATTGGCCTGGAGCTGGCTGTCCAAGCTGGCATCCCTCGTGAACGGATTATTCTGGATCCCGGGATTGGCTTTGGCAAGACCGTGGAGCAAAACATTGAGCTGGTGGACCGCCTCGGGGAATTAAAAGCTCTTGGTTATCCTTTGCTGGTGGGACCATCTCGAAAATCCTTTGTGGGGTATACCCTCAACCTGCCGCCCCAGGATCGCTTAGGTGGTACTGCCGCTGCAGTCACCCTCTGCATTGAACGGGGTGCCGATATCGTTCGGGTCCATGACGTTGGCATGATGCAGCAGGTGGCTCGCTTTACAGATGCTGTTGTCCGCGCCCAGAGCCCAAACCGTGATTCTTGTGATTAGATTAAATGGAGTATAAATTTTGCACCGACAAACTCCTGTATTCTCACTCAGGGAAAGGGATGATGTGCTGTGCTGATTTGGGGAGAAAGCAAAGGCAACTGGGTCACGTCACGAATCTGAAAAGCACAGAAATTGTGCTGTAGAGGTTGCTCATTTCGCTGGGTTGATTCCCCATCCAAGCACTGAATCATCTTGACTTCCGAGATTTTGAGCAGGATGTTTTAGGTTTTCCTCGGCATGAGGGTTGTTAGGTGATGGAGCCATTGTCAATGGAAACAACGTTACTGCAGGCTGCTCAGAAAATTTATCGAGATCATGTTCAATTGCGCACTGACGTAGCTGAGCAATTGCCTCGCGGTGTCGTCATTCACCCGCACACCTTAAGAGGGGATTTAATCTTCTCAGATATTCCTATTCTCCTGCCCCAGGAAAAGTTTATTCCTGTCGACATGCTGGAGATTCAGGGCTAAGCTATGCCCGTGATCATCAATTAACCCTTGGAATTTTGCCATGGGGTGGACCTGGGAGTTGCAGCTGATCAGTTGGGTGGCCGTTCTCTATGTAGGGGCGGCCATTGGTAGTTTTTTGAATGTTGTGGTCTACCGCCTGCCGCGCGGCCTGTCTCTAGTTCATCCGGGATCGCGCTGCCCGAGTTGCAAGACGCCCTGGGGCCTACAGAAAATGTGCCCGTGCTGGGCTGGCTCTGGCTGAGGGGCCGCTGCCGCCATTGTGGTGTCCGCATCTCCTGGCGCTACCCAGCAGTGGAAACGGCGACGATGCTGCTCTTTGCTCTGTCCTTTTCTGTCTTCAACTTTCGTCCCGAAGCCTTTGCCACGGCGATCCTACTCAGCTGGCTGCTGGCTCTGGCGCTTATCGATCTGGATACGTTCCTGCTGCCGGAGGAGCTCACCCGCTCTGGTCTCGTGGTAGGGGGGATGGCTCAGTTACTCTTGCCCTGGGTTCAGGGAAATGGAAGTGTGACGGTTTCTGTAGATGCCTTGATCATGGGCGTTTTGGGGGCGGTCTCTGGCATCTGGAGCCTGGAATTAATCGGGTGGGCAGCCCGACTGATCCTGAAACGGGAGGCCATGGGATTTGGAGACGGGAAACTCTTAGCCATGATTGGCATGTGGCTGGGCTGGCAGGGGGTAGTGCTGACCATCTTTCTCTCCAGCATTGTGGGCACCCTCGGCAGCGGCATTGGTTTGTTATTGCGACGCGTGCAGTGGGGGAAGGCGGTTCCCTATGGTCCTTATCTTGCGATTGGAGGGGGGACTGCGGCCTTGTTTGGGTCCCAGATTCTCCGCTGGTATCAGAGCTGGTGGGGGTTGGGTTAAGTACGGAGATCCACATTCCTTAACCTGATGCTTCCCCTGGAATAGGGGGGCTATCCCCCCTGGGCTAAGAATACGGCAACGATACGATCGGGGGAGTGTGTACATTAGCTGCACCCGATCCGACCCAGAGTCATTGCAGCAGAAAGGAGGCTAAGCGCCCATGGGCAAAGTTGTCGGAATTGATTTGGGAACCACTAACTCCGTTGTGGCCGTCATGGAAGGGGGTAAACCTACCGTGATTGCCAACGCAGAGGGAACCCGGACCACACCTTCAGTGGTGGCTTTCACAAAAGACAATGAGCGTCTGGTGGGCCAGATGGCCGTCGTCAGGGTGTACTCAACCCAGAAAACACCTTTTACTCGGTGAAGCGCTTCATCGGACGCCGTTACGACGAGATCACCAACGAGGCCAAGCAGGTGCCCTACAAGGTGATCAAAGACGAAAAGAATAATGTTAAGCTGCTGGCTCCGCGGATGAACAAGGAGTATGCTCCTGAAGAAATCTCCGCCATGGTGCTGCGGAAACTTGTGGATGATGCCAGCCGCTATCTGGGCCAGGAGATCACAGAGGCAGTGATTACGGTGCCTGCTTACTTCAATGACTCCCAGCGACAGGCCACCAAAGATGCAGGTCGCATTGCGGGTTTAGAAGTAAAGCGAATTATTAACGAACCCACTGCTGCTTCCCTGGCCTATGGTCTGGATCGCAAGAGCAATGAAGTCATCCTGGTCTTTGACCTTGGGGGTGGTACGTTCGACGTGTCCATTCTTGAGGTTGGCGATGGGGTCTTTGAAGTGCGAGCCACCAGTGGAGATACTCACCTGGGTGGTGATGACTTCGACAAGAAGATCGTGGACTGGATGGCAGAAGAGTTTAAGAAGCTGGAAGGCATCGAACTACGGACTGACCGCCAGGCCCTGCAGCGGTTAACCGAAGCGGCTGAGAAAGCCAAGATCGAGTTATCCAGTGTGGCAGAGACTTCCGTCAACCTGCCCTTTATTACGGCCACATCGGAAGGACCGAAGCATCTGGATCTAAAGTTGAGCCGTGCCCGGTTTGAAGATCTGGCCTCTGATCTGATCCAGCGCTGTCGTATCCCAGTGGAGAATGCGCTCCGCGATGCTAAGCTCTCCAAAACCGAGATCGATGAAGTGGTGCTGGTAGGCGGCTCCACCCGTATCCCCGCAGTACAGCAGCTGGTGCGCGACGTTATTGGCAAAGAACCCAACCAGTCGGTCAACCCAGATGAAGTGGTGGCGGTAGGAGCTGCGATTCAAGCGGGTGTCCTGGCAGGGGACGTAAAAGATGTGCTGCTGCTGGATGTCACCCCTCTCTCTCTCGGTGTAGAAACTCTCGGGGGAGTCGCTACAGCTCTGATCCCCCGCAACACCACGATCCCAACCCGCAAATCAGAAACCTTCTCCACTGCTGAGGACGGCCAAACTTCGGTTGAGATCCATGTGATTCAAGGGGAACGGCAGCTGGCACGGGATAATAAATCCCTGGGTCGATTCAAGCTGGAAGGGATCCCCCCTGCTCCCCGCGGTGTGCCTCAAATTGAAGTCACCTTTGATATCGATGCCAACGGGATTCTGAACGTGACGGCTAAGGACAAAGGCACAGGCAAGGAACAGCGGATCTCCATCACTGGCGCTTCGACACTGGATTCCAATGAAGTGGAGCGTATGGTCAAGGAAGCCGAGACCTATGCCAACGACGACAAAGACCGTCGAGATCGCATTGAGCGTCGCAACAAGGCAGATTCCCTTGCTTACCAGGCAGAACGCCAGCTGAAGGAAGTTGGGGATAAGATCCCTGCTGACAAGCGCAGCACGATTGAGACACTGGTCCAGGAGCTGCGGGATGCCATCCAGCGGGAGGATGATACCGCCATTCAAGAGAAAGAATCTGCCCTGCAGGAAGCCGTCTACGCCATGAGTAGTGAGCTCTACCAGCAGCCAGGTGCGGCACCTTCTGAGGGAACGTCCTCCGGATCAGCGGAATCCACGGGTGGAAACGATGATGTAATCGATGCTGACTTTACCGAAACCAAATAGGTGAAGGTGTTGCTCACTCATCCAATCATCTGAGCACCTAAGAGATAATGGGGGACAGTGGTTATGCTGTCCCTTTTTCGCTGAGGGATGCTCTGTCCCCATGATTAACCCTTTGCATGAGACGAAAGGAATAGAGCGGTTATGCAAAACTTTAAGGACTATTACAAAATCCTGGGTGTATCCAAGCAGGCCAGCTCAGACGAAATCAAACAGGCGTATCGTCGTCTTGCTCGGAAATTCCACCCCGATGTCAATCCTGACAAGACATCTGAAGATAAATTTAAGGATATTAATGAAGCCTATGAAGTCTTATCTGACGTAACTAAAAGGCGTCAATATGATCAATTTGGACAGTATCATCAACAGGGTGGATTTCGTTCCTCTCGTCCGGCGTCTGGATCGTATGGGGGGAGTCCAAATAGTTCTACCTTTACAGAAGAAGAATTTAATGTTGGTGACTTTTCCAGTGCTGTTGATTTTACCCAATTTGATGATTTCCAGGAATTTATTGACCAGCTCTTAGGACGAGTCGGAAGCCAGGGGGGGCGAGAAGACAGCTGGTCTTCATCTACCTATCAGGACTATCGGGGTGCAGAGGCAGACATTAGTTATGATGCTGAAGCAACCATTTACCTGACCATCCCCGAAGCCTATGTGGGAGGAAAACGGCGGATCCGGGTTGAGGGTGGCCGCATCCTGGAAGTGACCATTCCGGCGGGCATCAGTTCTGGGAAAAAGATCCGACTGCGAGGTCAAGGTCACTTAAGTCCAGGGGGTCGTTCGGGGGATCTCTATCTCAAAGTTGAACTCAAGGAGCACCCTTACTATCGTTTAGAAGGTAGTGATCTCTACTGCGATTTACCCATCAGTCCCAGTGAGGCTGTCTTGGGAGCCCAGGTGGAAGTCCCGACATTGGATGGCCCCGTCCAACTACGGATCCCCAGCCATGTGAAGCATGGACAGCGTTTACGCCTGAGTGAAAGAGGATTTTCCGTGGGTGGAGGTCAAAGGGGTGATCAGTTCGTGGTGATCCAGCTCGATATTCCCGAGAAGCTCAGTCCAGAGGAACGCGATCTCTATGAGCAGCTGCACCAGATTCAGTCCTACGATCCCCGCGCCCGATTTCAGGTGGAAGCCTAACCTGGATTGGGTGAGCGATAATAGAGCAATTAGACCTTCCTCCCGAGCAAACCATGGTAGACAACCAAGAAAAGAACTATTCCTGGCGCGGCAGTCCCAATGCAGGTCTGGTGCTTTCCATCCTGGCAGGTCTGGGGGCTGTATTGGTCATTCTGGCCGGGTTTGCCAACTGACAACCTCCGCTTTACTTTTAAGACCTACGCAAGATCACGTACAGAGTTGCGCCACCTGACGGAGGCATGAAATCTGGGCTGGGATGCATAGTGATGAGTAAGCAATGTTAATGAACTGATTCCAAGCCTGCCTTGGCTGTTCATTGCCCTCAGTTACTGGAGCTTTCTCATGCTTGCGACTACTCAGATCTCTGCTCAGCGCTCAACCCGTACAGAATCTGTGCGTTCAATTCTCTATGTCAATGCCGCTGGTACTGAAAAAACCTTCCTGATCGATCAGGCGCAGCAAACGGTGGGACGAGGAATCCAGTGTGAGATTCGGATCAACCACCCTCAGGTGTCGCGCATCCAGGCGGTCCTGGAATTGCATACCGATGGGCGGGTGAAGTTGATCGACGGCGATGGCAAAGGTCACCCCAGCACTAACGGCACTGCTGTTAATGGTCGACGGGTAGAGGAATGCTGGCTGGAGTCTGGGGCGGAGATCCAGTTTGGGAAAGAGGTGATGGCCAGATTCCACCAGTTGAATGTGGGCCGTACCACTGCCCGACCTCAAGAACCGATGCTCGCCCCCATGGAAGATGTTCCCACAGAACTCTCCAGCTATTAAGAATTCACTGGGACTTAGCCTTCCACCATCGCAGCATAGGCTTCAGCAGTCATCGTCTCATCCAATTCTGCTGGATTGGCGATCCGCACCTTGAGTAACCAGCCTTCTCCATAGGGATCATCGCCCAGGCTTTCCGGGCTGTCGATAGCGGTCTGGTTGGTAGCCACCACTTCACCCGTTAGGGGAGCATAGAGATCCTCCACGGCTTTCACGGACTCAACGGATCCAAATGTGTCTCCCTTCTCCAGCTGGGTTCCTTCTTCTGGCAATCCGACGAAGACAATATCTCCCAACTGATCGACGGCAAAGGCAGTAATGCCGATCACTGCGATGTCATCTTCGACGCGGATGTACTCGTGGGTATCCACATACTTGAGATGAGCGGGATATTCCAGGGCCATAGGGCATGTTCCTCCAGAGGATAGCGTCTAAGTTTATCAATGCCTTAGGTTACAGGGAAACTGCAGTCGATCATAGCCAGTTAACGGGGAGCAGGGCTGGGTGAGCGGTAGAAGGGACGTTTGACCACTTTAGCGGGGTAGAGTTTGCCGCGAATCTCAACTTCCAGAGGTGTGCCTGTAGCGGCGTAAGCTGTGGGTACATAGGCGAGGGCGATGGCCGCTGTTAAGGTGGGGGAGTGGGTTCCACTGGTGATCCTTCCAACTGCTTTTCCCTCGGCAAAGACGCTATAGCCTGCCCGAGCAATCTCGCGTCCTTGCATGCGCAGACCGATCAGGCGGCGCGACAGTCCTTCTGCCCGCTGTTTTTGGAGTGCCTCGCAGCCAATGTAGGACACTGGAGAAGCGATTAACCAACTCAGTCCCGCCTCGAGCGGCGTTGTGGATTCATCCATGTCCTGACCATAGAGATGCATGCTAGCTTCCAACCGCAGGGAATCGCGGCACCCTAACCCGCAGGGAGTCACCCCCATCTGCAGCAGGTGTTGCCATAACCACACCCCTGTAGCGGGAGACAGCATCAACTCAAAACCATCTTCGCCGGTGTATCCAGTGCGAGCCACGAAGATCAACTCCTCCAGATCAAGGAGCGGTGTAACTTCCGGTTGGAGAGTGACATAGTGTTGCTGAAACCGCTTCATGCCAGAAATCGAGTCTCCAAGCAAGGGTTGCAGGGTGGCAAGAGCCTTGGGGCCCTGAACCGCCAGCAATACCAGTTCTCGTGATTGATCTTGCAACTCAATTCCCTGCAGGTGATCCTGTAGCCATTGCCAGTCTTTGGGGGTGGTTGCGGCATTGACAATCAGTAACCAGACTTCCTGATCGGGCTGGTGTGGATCTTGACCCAGGAAGTACAGGATGATGTCATCTAGGATTCCAGCTGCCGAGTTCAGCAATACCGAATATTGACTTTCTCCTGGCTGCAGTGAAGATAAATCGCTGGGTAGCAGCCGGGAGAGCTGATCTCTAACGTCCGAACCGCGCAGCAGAAATTTACCCATATGGGAAATATCAAACATGCCGACCTGAGTGCGAACGGCGTTGTGTTCCTTGATCAAACTGGAGTAGGAGACGGGCATTTCCCAGCCACTAAAGGGAACAAAACGGGCGCCCAGTTGTTGGTGTTCGGTGTGGAGTGGAGTTTGTAGTAAAAAGGTTTGGCTCACAGGATCTGGTTGCAGGGGGCGAAACAACTATCCCAGCATGGTACAGCACTGGGTTCCCCTCACCGGGAATCGAGGTTGGGCTGAGAATGCCGAGGCAAACACTCAAAAAGATCAGTTCTGCTTTAGTTATTGCCCGCATCTTGCCCTCTTGAACGACCCTTGTGACTCCAGAGGCATGAATCCTGCCGAGGAGGTACTGTGACCTGACGGAGGCTCAACAGCAGCACCGAGCATTTTGATCCCAGCTTAATCTGCAGGTGATAATGAGAGGGAAACAGGTTGGAGGCACCACATGCCTCAGTATGATCAGATGGCCCGTTCCGTGGGAAAACACAGCCGTAGCTTTTTGCGCAATAGCCGCCCCATAGCCAGGGAAGTCTTTGAGCGCCTGAAGCGGTGGATGTTGCAGCTAAATCGCAGATTAGAAACCGTCCTGCAAAGACGCGTTCCCCGCAGTCAGCAACAACTTCTTCAGGTGATCATTCAAGTGATTGCCGTGATTGCACTGTTACTGCTGTTACCCTACTCCCTGTACGGCTTACTTGGGGTTGTGATGGTGCTGTGGGTCCAGGCTTCTCGAGATCTCAAACGGGAAGAAAGGTCAGATCGGCGGCTTCTCCGGCGTGCAGAAACAGATGATGTTGACTATTAACGGCTAGGGTGCCAGGTGCCGTGAAAGCTAAAAGGAATCGGGACGGGCAAGTCCAGCACACACACAGGCCCTTCATGAAAATGATGGGTATCCCAGATCCAAACTCTGCTGAGATTTTTCTGAGCCTCAAATACAACGGAGAGGAGCCATCCCTGTTCCGGTTGAGAGGGATGGGGGGCAAAAATCATCTCGCTGGGATAGCAGCCATCACCAAGATCTGCTTTGGTTAAGGTTTCCTGCCGATGATCATAAACACCCACCGTGGTGAATAACTCCCGTCCTACCTGCTGGGGTGAGCTATGGAGATTGAGGTAAGTTTGTGGGTGCAACGATCCCGTGAATTGGGGTTGCATGGTAGGAAATTCGCAACTCTCTGCAACCAGTGTGGTGCATGCTTTTAAGGCTGCGGTTTGGGGATCGATGAGCAAGCGCTTGAAGGTGCCTGGGGCAGCAGTATCAATGTCACCAGTGGGAACTTCGCTTAGAAATTGATTGGATCTAAAGTCAGGATATTGAATCAGATCAAGAACGATTTTACTTTCCTGATCGAGAAATCCATTGCAAAAATGCCATTGAAACCAGGGATCTGCTTCTCCCCAGCTGAAGGGTTGCAGGGTTTGGCGATCCACAACCAGCAGGCGTGTGGGCTGGTCCGGTTGCCATTGCAGGGCATCGCTGTAACTCTGAATTTGCAGTAACACAGGCCATAGCTGAAGCGTTAGGGGGGGAATACAGAAAATCAGATAGGGTCCCGCCAGAACAAAGTCGTGCACAAAAGGAGACCCTGGAAGCAAGATCTGGCGCTGCTGTAGTAACTTGCCGCGAGCGTTGCTGCGATAGAGATTCAGGGTGGCACTTCTGCCGAAACTGATGCCAAAGTTGTAGATCTCGCCAGTGACTGGATCCCGTTTGGGGTGAGCTGAGTAGGGGGTGGGGGGGGCCAGGTCATCCAGACCCAGAGTCTGCAGCGTGTCCAGATCGAGACGGTGAGGTCGGCCTGCTTCCCATAAGGGTAAAAGGCGATCCTCTAGAGCCAGGACTGAGGTGTTGGCTGCATTTTTAGGGGGTTTGCCCCATCGGGTCCAGAGCGAGCCAGGGGGTGTCATCCCATAGCCTCCCCATAAAAACCGATCGGCTTTACTTTCCTGCTGGTAGCCCAGCGTTTGGACATAGCGGTAGAGACTTCTGACTTTGCCTTCACCAAAATGCACTGCCAGGATCGCCCCATCCCCATCAAACCAATGGTTAACCCGTTGCCCCCCCCGTTCTAGTCGTCCAGGACCATTGCGATAGAGGCTGCCCTGCAAGTCGGTGGGCAGAGTGCCGGAACTGGCCTGTAACTCAACGGGACCAAACTCCTGGCCAGGTTGAGCAATGGCTTTTGCCCACTCAGGTGCCGATGCTGGCATGGGTATCCTTCCAACTCAAGCCTCACCCTACCTCAACTGGAGAAACTCTGGGGAGATAATGGTTAGGTAGCTGTTAGGTATTCTGATTTTGTAGGGGGTGATCATGCGCAGGAGTGGGTTTCTGCTTCCGATCTTGAGTTTGACCTTACTGGTGGAAGTCGTCTGGGCCCAATCAGAAGCAGTGTTGAGAGACGGGATCCGTCAGGCGGTGGAAGAGGGATCTCCAACCCGAGCTAACCTTTTGCTGGAGAGACTGGAGCAGCAGCATCCCAACAGTGCCCGCTCCGCCAGAAAAGAACTTTATAGCCTGTTGCTTGAAAGCGCAGTGAACAATCAGGACTGGGAGCAGGCGATAAAAATCGTTCAAGATCTGCAGCAGATCAGTCCAGAAAACCGTGAAAGGCTGGCTACCTATTTGAATGACTTGCAGGCCCGCAGACAGGGGAGTCAGACAGGGTCTCGGGAACACCTCCGCTATTGGCTCAGGCAGCCCCTGATGCTGCTCCAGCGTCTGGATCTCCAACCCCAACTATCAATGTAGAACAGGTGTTTCTGCAAATTCAAACCAAACTGAACACAGAAGATCTGAATGGTGCTTTGACGGATTTGAACAATCTCATCAACTACCGACCGAAGCTGATCTCTGCCTATCTGCAGCGGGGGGCTCTCCAGTGGCGCTTGAGCCGTGTTGAGGAAGCTCTTGAGGACTGGACCGCTGTGCTCAACCTGGAGGCTAATCACCCCCAGGCTCTGAATAACCGTGCCGTTGCCCACCTGACTCTAGGCCAGCTCCCCGCCGCCCTGGCTGATCTGGATCAATTGATTGCTGTGGATCCCCAATTTCCAGGAGCCTACTACAACCGTAGTCTTGTGCATAGCCGCATGGAGAACTATGAAGCAGCCCTTGCGGATGTCAGTGCAGCGCTAGATCAGGAGGTTGAGAATCCCGAGGTTTATCAGCTGCGGGGAATCGCTCGCTATTTTCTAGGGGATCAGCCAGGTGCGCTTGCAGATTTGAATCAGGCTCTGGAATTGGATCCAAACCGGGCCACTGCCCTGCAAAATCGAGGGTACATGCGGGTGGAGGCCGAAGATATGGAAGGACAGACAGACCTGCAAAAAGCACTGGAACTGGCACTTGAAGGGGATCAATTAGATCTCTACCGACAGGTGCTGGAATATCAACAGCAGGTGGCTGCTAGGAGGCAGAGTCAGGAGGAGGCACCCTAAAATCCACGGTTGCGGGTCGCCCAGGGATGTTTAGCTGGCTAATTTGAGGATTGGCCCTGGCCATCACCTGCCCCTGACGAATCACATAGAGACAAACTGCTCGTAGTCGGATCGCCTCCACAGGATCACTGGCCTGCAGGATGTTCAAATTGGCCTGTTTACCCAGTGCAATTCCATAATCTTCAAGTCCCAGGATCCGAGCAGGTGCATCAGTGACAGCGGTAAAGCATTGCTGCATGGCCTTGACCCCCGTCATCTGGGCAACATGTAATCCCATGTGGGCGACTTCAAGCATGCTGGCACTACCCAGGGGATACCAGGGATCGAGCACACAATCATGACCAAAGGCAACCGTGAGGCCCGCCCCCAACAATTCGGGAACTCGAGTCATGCCCCGCCGCTTAGGATAAGTATCCAGACGTCCCTGCAGCACAATATTGATCAGGGGATTGGCAACCACGGACAGTTCAGCCTCATGCATCAAGGTGATCAGTTTGCTGACATAGGCGTTATCCATGGAGTGCATGGAAGTGAGATGGGATCCGGTGACACGTCCCTGCAATCCCAGCCTTTGGGTTTCGTAGGCAAGGGTTTCAACATGACGGGAGAGCGGATCATCGGTCTCATCACAGTGCATGTCCACCCGCAAGCCCCGCTCCGCTGCCAGTTCGCACAGAGCTCTGATGGATGCGCTTCCCTCTGCATAGGTGCGTTCAAAGTGAGGGATGCCACCCACCACCTGCACACCCAAATCCAGGGCTTTCGTCAGAGTTGTCAAGGTGTGGGGGGAACGGAAATACCCATCTTGAGGGAAGGCCACCAGCTGCAGATCTAGATAGGGTTTGACTTGCTGCCTGACAGCTAGAAGCGCCTCGACAGCTAGAAGTCGGAGGTCACAAACATCCACATGGGCACGGATGGCCTGGATCCCTCGGGCGACCGCCCAATCACAGTAGTTGAGAGCTCGTTCTTGAATTGCAGTCTGGGTCAGATCAGGCTTGAGCTCTCCCCAGAGGGCGATCCCCTCCAGCAGCGTTCCGGATTGATTCACCCTGGGATTGCCGTAGGAAAGGGTTGCATCCAGATGAAAATGTGCATCCACGAAGGGAGGAGCTGCCAGATATCCCTCAGCTTTAATTTCCTGACTACATTCCTGATCCAGATGGGGTTCAATGGCCACAAACTTTCCATCTGAAATACCGAGATCCCAAAGGGACGGAGACTGCGGTAGACGTGCTTGCCGAATGATCAGGTCCACGAAGAAGTCCCCATGTCATGGTGTAAACAGGAAAATATCCTCCAGATCTTAGCCCCACAGAGCCATCAGGATCAGGGTTTAGACAAGCCATGATGCAGGTAAAGTTGATTCACAGCCTGCCTCAGATCCCCAGCAGTTGCAGAGGGTTCGAACCCTAAAGGCAAGGTGACCCCCTCACTAATCAGATAAAAGCGGACGACATCGCAGGCTGCACGAATAACTTCTGCCGAGGGATTTTCACCCATGCTGAGTTCCAGCAAACAAGCCAGTGGCAGGACACGCGCATCCAGTTCGGATGTAAGCTTAAGATCAGCCATGGTGCCAGTACTTGTACAACCAGCTAATTTAATCTACTTAGCTTAAAGATATCAGTTGTTCAGAGAAAGTGAAATAGGAGGTCCTGGAGGGGCATAGTGGCCAATCTCTTTCCTCAACCCAGCCCTTACTGAAGTAGGATTTGAACAGGAATCAAAGAATTGCCCCCAACCGCTGTAGCGACAATTGGGTAGGGGGAGCAATTCCCAGGACTCCCCTCAAATTAAGACCCTCGTAGAGACGAGGCATGGTGATCTGACTGACACACTCTTGATTCTGGAGATCCCAGATCTTGATGATTTCATCGGCTCCTCCCGTAATGAGTTGCCGAGTGCCTGGTATGGGGATCAGAGCGTAGATGGTGCCTTCATGGGCATGCCATCGTTGAACTAGTGTCCCTGTTTCCCAGTTCCAGATCCACAGATCTCCTCCCGTTCCACAAGCCACGACTTCCTGACCATCTTGGGTGAAAGCCACTGCCCATACCCGATCTCGAGGACCTTCCAGAGTATTTAAGCATTGGCCATGATGCAGATCCCAAATTTTCACAGTCCGATCCAGACTTGTGCTGGCTAACAAATTTCCTTCGGGATGTAGAGCCAATCCTGAGACGGCTTGTTGATGCCCCGTCAGAACCTGCTCACAAATCCCTGTTTCAGCCTGCCACAGACGAATGCTGGTATCGTCACTGGCGCTGAGTAGACACTTGCCATCAGGGAGGAACAGTAAGGCCCAAATCCAGCAAGAGTGAGCCTGAATTACCCGCAGACAACGACTGCTTTGGGTATCCCAGATGCGGATGAATCCATCAATGGAGGCACTGGCTAGCACTGGCCTGTGGGGGTTATGGGTGAGTGCCGAAACCATGCGTTGATGTCCCAGAAGCTGAGTGACGCAGGCCTTTTGAGAAAGATCCCAGATCTGGATTGCTGACTCTAAGGTGTTGGTGGCAATTTTGCCGGTGTGAGGGCAAATGGCGATGACGCTGGCCAGTGTGTTTGCATTCCCAAGCGTCTGCCGACAGGTTGGCCCCGACCAGACCCGCAGTTTCTGATCATCCCCCCCAACCACCAGTTCATGGGTCTCGGGTGTGAGCGCTAAACTTCTAACAATATTGGTAGTTCCCTTCAGGGTTCGCAAACAGATGCAGGTTTCCACATCCCAGATCCGAACGGTAGAATCTTCGCTGGCACTGGCCAGGTAGCTACCATCATGGCTAAACCGGACCGCACGGACCCAATCTTTGTGTCCCCTCAACCACTGCAGACACTGTCCGGTGCTGACCTGCCAGAGACCGATCGAGCTATCCTGACTGCCACTGGCTAGCAGCGACCCATCGGGACTGAAATTTAGAGCCATGATCCAGTGATGGTGCCCCGGAAAAATATGCAGACAGGATCGTGTTCTCAGGGACCAAAGGTAAATCAGACAGTTATCGTAGGCAACAGCCATCAGGTCTTGTGCAGGTGAAAGTGCTAGCGCCAGAACCGCTGCGGGCTGCGGCGGAAGGATCTCCAGCTGTTCACCAGAGATCAGATCCCATCGGATCACCGATCCATCTTCTTTGCCGTTGTAAAGCTGAGTTCCGGCTGCATCCAATGTGAGGGCTCGGGGTGAACCATCATGTTCAATAATTTGCTGAGACATCTTTCCAGAGCGGCAATCCCACAGACAAACCCGTTGGTCAACCCCGACAGAAATCAGAGTGTGGTTATCAGGCTGAAAGCAAAGATTGCGGATCTGCCCCTCATGACCATGAAACTCCTGCACCAGATCTCCGCTGGGTATCTGCCAGAGATAAATTACCCAATCGGAACTGGCCGTTGCTAACCATTTTCCGTCGGAACTAAAGGCAGTCGCCCAGACTTCCCCTTGATGTTTCCAATCAAACAGTTGGGCTCGCTCATCCTTGAGTGTCCAGAGAAAAACTTCTCCCTCTCCCCCGCCAGCGGCAAGCGTATGTTGGTGAGGGTGCCAGCATAAGGTAAAGACAGGACCAAATTTTTGGGCAAAAAGACAATGCAGTAACTCTGATGAAGAAAGATCCACCTCTGATAAATTGGTGGACTGAAAGGAAACAGAACGAATATATTGCCCGGAAAGCGGTAGCTGTTTCAGATCAATCTGCAAAGCGCGAGCGAGCTGAATCGAGTTGCTGGCAACATAACCCTGCCGTCTTTGTTCTCGCTCGATTTCTAATATATGGATCAGAGTGTCTTCTAACTGAGTGCCTCCCATCAAATGTTGCAGACGTTCACAAAGTGGTTGTAAAAGCATTTTCAGCTGATACTGCCGCACAAAATCAGGGGATTGGGCATAGACGACTGCCTGTTGGCGCCAGCAATGAAGTGATTGCTCCGAGAGTTCCTGAACCCAACGATCAACCAGCCGCTCACTAATATATTCCATAATTACCGCCTGCTGGGTGTAGCGGGTTTTCAGATCCGACTGGATCTCAATCAGTGAACGGCGCAGTAACGACTGTAGGGTTTCTAAAATAATCGAAGCGGAGAGGGCGGGTACGACAGAGCGGACAATATCATCAATCGAAACAGGCTCACGATGGATAGCGAGCCAGTACATTAAACTTTGCTCCAGAGCCGTTAGACGCTGAAACTGAGAGTCTAGAACTGATCGAACCCCTTGAAACAAAGTACAGCCATGCTCAAGGAACAGGCCAATGTCCCCCCCAAATAGTTCGGTAATGCTGGTGGCAATTAATTTAAGGGCTAGAGGATTGCCTGAGTAATGATGAATTAACTGTGTCTTTTGTTCGAGGGAGCCCTGTAAGCCTTTGACTTCCAATAATTTGATGGTCTCTTCAACCTTAAGAGGTTCTAGAGGCAGGGTACGAATTGGCAATCCATCGCCTTCCAGTCCCGCTAATTCTAGAGGCTTTTCTCTGCTGGTAAGAATGACACAACTATTGTGATTGAGTGCCCCAAGATGGTGGAAAAGATCTTCATAATCCTGATATCCCTTCCGATATTTTCCCACTGCCTGCCCAGGTTGAAAGAGGGATTCAAGGTTATCCAGGATCAGGAGGATGCGTTGCTGACGGAGTTGCTGAATCACTTCCATGACGGTGGGCTGGGGGCAGGGGCGATCGACCATCACAGATAAGATGTCTGCCAGCAAACTTTCCAGTTCCGGTGCTGAACGCAAGGAGCGCCAGATTATGACCGCAAAATGGGGACGAAGTTGGGTCGCCAGCTGGACAGAGAGAGCCGATTTGCCGATCCCTCCCATCCCCAGAAGTGTCACTAACCGACAGCCTTGCTCCAGGATCCATTCCTGCAAGCACTGCAACTCCTCAGAACGGCCAAAAAAAGTGCTGACATCGATGGCTTCACCCCAGTCTTCACGGGGTCCAGCTCCAGTCTGAGGTTGTAAATCGCTGGTATCAACGCCCAGGTTAAAGACGTTAAAGAGCCGCTCCAGGCTTTGTTTGTCCACTCCCTGACTGCGTCCGAAGATGCGGGCCACCGTCACTGGAGAAAGTTGGGCTTGCTCTCCCAGGTACTCAAGCGTACACCGCTCCCCCAGTTCTTGCTCCAGTTGTCGACGAGCTTCCTCTAGACGAACATATCCTGGCAACGAAAGAACCATGCCTCGTTTACGACGGCCCTGCACATACGACCCCATCACCTCTGCCTCAAGATCGAAAAGTTATTAACGTTAAGCGACTGACACCATCAGTTTATCTTTCCTCATGTTCCTGATAGCAGCGGCTTTTTCCCCTCATTCTGGCCAGGATCCTTAACTTTAAGGCTTTCTGATCGATTTTTCATAGATATTTTCAAGGCAACTGAGCAAACTGTCTTCAGTCATTTCGTTGAGACACGCTCATGTTGAATCAAATCAACCTCTCCCAATTAAAAGAGTGGTGCCAGCAGCAGGCCGATCAAGTTCCCCAGGCATTAGAGTTAGTTTCTGCATCTTTTAGCAGAAGCCCAGAGGGTGCAGTTCCTGGACGGTGCATGGCTCCTGGACGTTGTATGGCCCCTGGACGTTGTATGGCTGCAGCTGCATCCTGAGCTTATGCTCACTGAGTCTGATCCTTGGTTGACTGAATTATGCTAAATAAAGGGAGATCCGCTGCAGGTCAAGTTCATCTGTGGTGGATCTCATTGTCTTTCGTTGAGGTCAAATTTCAGCCGTGACATGGTCTCTTCGTCCAGATCTCGATGTTTTTGAAATTCCCTACGGACTGGGACTACAGATTAAGGGTCGGCAACACCCGATTATTCTGCGTGGCAAGCACGTCTCTCCTGCCTGGGCCTACCTGAAAACTCAATTGGCAACAGGGGAAACACTGAAGCAGATGATTGAGCAATGCTCCGATCCCGATTTGCAGATGCATGTGCGCCAGTTGATTGAGGTCCTGAAAACTCAGGATGTACTGTTTTCTCCTTCTGTGGCGTCGGATCCTTCTTCCCCTGCAGATCTTGTTCAGCAACGGCAGCAGCTATTCTGGAATCGGCTGGGATTCCCTGATCGTTTGGAAGAGGTAGCACCTACCTGTTTCCTTGCTTCGGGTTTGTTTGGAGCCATCTGTGGTGAGCTGCTTTTTCAGTCTGGCGTGTCTCCCAACTACATTGCCCTGTGGGATGACGACGGAGCTGGGGAAGCCTACCTGAAGCCCTGGTGTTCCTCTGAGCAGCTAGTAAAGTTTGCCACAACTGATCCGTCTGGACTAACGACACAGTTAAGCGAGTGGAGAGATGAACTGGGCCTGATTGTCTGTTGTACCCGTCAGGGATCCCAGGAGATATTTGCTGCCCTCAACACCTTTTGTCTGGAGGAGCAAAAACGCTGGATCTATGCCAACGAGGAGGCAGGAACCTTTAGGATTGGTCCCACCATTCTTCCCAGACAAACCGCTTGCTACACCTGCATGACTTTACGTCAGTCCAGCCGTGATCCCTTGGCCCTAGAAACGATCCTTTATGAACAAGCGCGAGGCCAGATCCGATCCTCTGGACAGACTTCGCTGCGGGGGGAACTGTTGGCTGGAGCAACCATGGCCGCTAGCCTTGTGGTGGTAGAGGTCTTGCGGATCCTACAGGGACAAATTCCCCAGTTACTCAACACCCAGATCCACCTGGAGCCCTGGGAATTACGTCAGAGAATGCACCGCCTGTTGCCGGTTCCCCGTTGCCCCAGTTGTTATGCAGGTCATCTGGTGCTGCGCCATGTTTGATCATTGGCCCACCTGGTCCGATCCGCGCTTTGGGCCGTTTCAATTGGGCGGAGGTGAGCGCCTGACTTCTCCTTTACCTCCCTGGTGGGTATACACCCATTCGCTGGCAAGAACTCCCATCGGCACCCCTTTTGCTGCAGAGGAACCTGTGACTGCCGCTGGTGTGGCTCTAGAACGGGAACGAGCAGAGCTGCGGGCCATGGGGGAAGCCTGGGAACGCTACTGTACCCTGATCAGTACACCCGCTCAGATCCAGCCTCTGTCCCTGGCCGAGAGTCCTGTTCTGCATCGGTTTCCCACCTGCGCTGATCAAGAGATCTGTCCTGACTCATTTCGAGCTTGCTGGAGACAGGAGCACTCCCAGGAGCAAGTCACTCATGTACCCGTGCAGGTGCTGAGCAGCGGGGAAACCGTTTGGATCCCTGCCCAATCCGTGCACTATCAATTTGCTCCCGATCCACCAGAACCTTTCCTGACTCAACCCACCTCCACAGGCATGGCCTTTGCCCAAAACCAGGTGAATGCCATTTGGCGAGGGTTCTGTGAGGTGATCGAGCGGGATACTGCCATGCTGAACTGGTGGACTGCTGCTCCGGCTCGCAAGTTGTCCATATCTGGCCATCAGACCCTGCCCTATCCCCTGTCGCGGCGGCTTTACCATCTTCAGGATCTGGGGATTCAGGTAACGTTAGTGGCGCTGACTTTGGATCTGCCTCTGATGGTGGTGGTGGCCATCCTGCACCAGGAACACTTTCCCCATTGGTGTGTAGGCTCGGCGTGCACATCTCTCCCAGGGGAGGCTTGTAGTAAAGCGATTGATGAGGCCATCTCAGTGTGGGTTTCTCTCGATCGCAGCCAGGTGGATCTCCAACCACCGATCAGCTTCCCCACCAATGCACTGGAAAGAGCCTATTGCTTTGCTCAACAACCCACCTGTTCTGCTTTTGAGCACTGGCTGAATTCGCCTGAAGACTCCCTGAGTAAGTGGATCCAGGAGTGGCGGGGTTGGGCTCAACCTCAGACTATTGAACAGCTCAGGGTTATGGCTGAAGCCTGTCGGGAGCAAGGGCTCACCGTGGTGTGGACTGATCTCACCAGTGCGGATGTCAAGGAAGTGGGTTCTGTGGTCCGTGTGATCATCCCTGAAGCGCTTCCGCTCTCTCAGGTGGATAACATCCGCTGGCTGGACAGTGATCGCCTTCCCAAGATGTCTCTCAATTCAAATCCCCATCCCTTTGCCTGAAGTATGGACATGTCCTTCTCGTACCCTTATGCCTCTGTTGCGGAAGAACTCGCGGAAAATTATCACCTGGCAAGTCGCAATCTGGCGGTGTACAAGCACCTGCCCCCCAATCCGGGACCGCCCCCATTACCTGATCCCTCTCCCAGTCCACTCCCAGGGACTATCCCTCTGGACGATTGCCCGAAGGGGACCCTACCTCCTCTGGACACCAGCATTCTCTCTCGCCGCAGCCGCTGGAATTATGCCTCAGAGCCGGTGAGCAAGCAGCATCTTTCGCAATTGCTTTATCTTGCCAATGGTTTACAGGCTGGACAGGGACGCACCGTGGCCAATGCAGGCAATCTTGGCTCTGTGAGCTTATATCCCCTGATCCTGGCTCCGGACGGTGAGATCCCTGCAGGGATTTATGCCTATGAACCCGCCCACCACCAATTGATCCCGTTTAAGCTTGGCCACTTCCAGTCCTGGTTTGCCACACAGGTCGCCTTGCAACCCCAGATTGGAGAAGCCCCCCTGGCCATTGCGCTGGTGAGCAATGTGGAGCGTTTACGACAAAAGTATGGTCATCGCAGCTATCGCCTGGCCCTCTTGGATGCAGGCCATGTTTCAGCCCATTTGTATCTGGTGGCGGCGGCCCTGGGGTTAAATATCTGCGCCTGTGCCGGATTTATCGATGACGAGATCAACCTGGGGTTAGGCCTGGATGGCCTGGATCAAACCTGCATGTTGATATCTATCGTCGGGCAGGATCGAGGGTAAACAGCTATCCGAGATCACGAAAATAGGGGCCATTGGGGAAACTGGGAGACTCCAGCCATCGTAGCCAGACCAATGGCAATCCATTTGCTCATGGCCGCCAGAACCACCAGGCTCAGCAGAAGCCACTTCAAGCGACGGGCCTTGGAGAAGCGAATAAAATCAATTCCATGAGTGACGAAGAGACTGATCCCGAAGAAAAGTAGTGTGCGGCCCAGGGCTGCTGCGAGGAAGAATGTTCCAAAATCAAAATGAAAGAGACCGGAGGAAAGCGTAAAGAGCTTAAAGGGGATCGGGGTCAGTGCTGCGATCAAAACTCCCCAGAATCCCCAGTCCGTAAATAGACTCTTGAGCTGATTAAAAAAGTGATGGTCCGGATCATAAGTGTCGATAAGGTGCTGACCAAAAGTATCAAAGGCAAACCAGCCCAGGCCATATCCCACCACAGCTCCCAAAATTGAGGCTCCAGAACAGATGGCGGCAAAACGGAATAAGCTTTGCCGATGCCCCAGACACAGGGGAACCAGCACCAACTTTGGGGGAAAGGGGAGCATAAAAGCTTCCAGAAAAGCAATTCCAAAAAGGATCCAGCCTGCATGAGGAGATCGGCTGATCTGCTTCCCCCACTCCAGTGCTCGCTTGAAGGCCATAAGGATCCATCCAATTGCTAACTGATGTAACGATATTATAAGCTCAATCTGATCATGTGCAGCTGCTTCGGGAACAATCTGATTCAACGGAATCAAGAGCAGCTCTGGCATTTCGGCGCAGACGCCCCACCTTCACCCTCCGCAGCGCAGACGCCCGAAAGCGTTGATCAAATTCCGAGTCCGACAAGGAAACCAGTTCCCCCAAAGAGGGAGCCTGATTCCATGGATAGGGCTGAAAGTCTTCGATCTGAGTCGGCTTTGCAAAACGGCGGTTCCAGGGGCAGACATCCTGGCAAATATCACACCCCGCCACCCAGCTCTGCATCTGCTTCCCCACCTGAGGAGGGATTACCTCTGCTTGATTTTCCAGAGTCTGGTAGGCCAGACAAAGGCGAGCATCCACCACTCCCTCGGCCACAATTGCTTGGGTTGGGCAGGCCTGCAGACAGCGGGTACAGGTGCCGCAGTGGTTGGGGTGAGGGGGATCGGGGTCCAGATCCAGGGTGGTCAGAACCACGCCCAAAAAGATCCAGGAGCCCCATTCGCGAGTTAGCAACAGACTATTCTTGCCGATCCAGCCCAGCCCCGCCTGTTGCGCCCAGGGCTTTTCCATGACCGGACCTGTATCCACATACCAGCGGGACCGACTCTCGGGCAATTCTGTGGACAGCCACTGACAGAAAGCCTTGAGACGACGACCAAGGACCCGATGATAGTCTCGGCCCCAGGCATAGCGGGAGATACGTGCTCGGCTCGGATCTGAACTGTGGGGGTGGGGAGTGTAGTAGTTCATGGCCACGCAGACCACAGAGCGAACTCCCTGCAGCACCTGATCAGGATCCTGGCGGTGGGGATTGTCCATCCAGTCCATATCGGCCTGGTATCCGGCTGCCAACCATTCCTGGAGGCTTGCCAGGTGAGGCGGGGACCGGAGTGAGGCGATGCCAACCTGATCAAATCCCAACTGCTGCGCGGCCTGTTTCAGCGAATTGGATAACGTTTGCGGATCCTGGGAGGAATGCACAAGATCAGGAAGTTGGGGGACAGGCATGGGAACCTTGGGGACTCTTGAGTACGTCCATTTGCAGTATAGTTGGCTGGATCAAGCCTGCAGGCAGCTACGCCTTCTTCTAGAATATGGATTCAAGTTGAAGTGCCTGTCCTCGACTGGGTGCTGCCCTCAACCCTTAGGAATGAATGCATTGAGGAGTTTTGTCATGTGGCTCAAGAAGCGTACTTGTGGTGGTTGTGATCCCCAAAGTCGCCGGTTGTCCTGGATCCTGAGTTTAATTGCGGTCACTGCTGCCAGTCCTGTGATGGCTCAATCGGGGTTAATCTTGACCGGAAGTGATGAGGTGCCTGTACTCAATTACAAACTTGACTTTGATGGGGTGGAAAGGCGATTGGATCGCTGGCGACTGAACATTCCAGCCCAGGATGTTGCCGTTGCCGAAGTGCAGATGTCTTGCGAGTCCCGGTTTGATGGCAATGTGGACCTCGATGATATCCGACTGGAAGTTGAGGGACAACCAGTTCCTCTCTATGACACCTTCTGGAATGAGGAGTTTAAATCCTTAGAGGTTCAGATTGAAGCTCCGGTGGCGGCTGGACAGGAAATGCGCCTGATTCTCTCCAATGTTCGTAATCCTACGGCTGGGTTTTATCGATGTGATGGGCGCCTACTGGGAACGGAAGCCAACCCCCTTTACCGCTACATCGGCAACTGGATCGTGACCATCAACTCTCGCAGGGATGAATGAATATCCTTCTTTCCGGGTGTTTCCCTTTTTTCCTGGTCAGCGTGATCCCCAACTGGTGGCAGGCCCTGATCCTGGGAATGGTTCAGGGTCTCACCGAGTTCCTGCCGATTAGCAGTACAGCTCATCTCCGCCTGGCTCCAGCCCTGCTGGGGTGGGAAGATGCGGGAGCTTCCTTCTCTGCAGTGATTCAATTGGGCAGTTTGGTTGCCGTGTTTCTCTATTTTGCAGAGGATTTACGCACCCTTATCTTGGAATCCTGGAAAGCGTTACGAGAGCGGGAGTATGACTCAGAGCCCTTTAAGATCCTGGTAGGAATTATGGTGGGCACCTTACCGATTGTGATTGAGGGTATTGCCATCAAGTTGATCTGGGGCTCTCCTCCCCGACAATTGACCGTGATTGCCCTGGCATCGATCGGTCTGGCACTCCTCCTGGCCTGGGCAGAGAAAGTTGGGCGACGGGAACGAGGCTGGATGGATTTATCGATTCGGGATGGCATTTGGGTGGGAATTGCCCAGGGGTTCGCCTTAATTCCTGGGGTCTCCAGATCGGGTGCCACGATTACAGCCGGTCTATTTCTCAATCTTTCGCGCGAGACGGCGGCCCGCTTTGCTTTTTTGCTGGGGATTCCAGCGCTGATGTTGGCGGGTGTGGTGGAATTTGTTTCGGACTTTGAACTTGCTGGTCTCTGGCCACAATTACTTGGTACTCTGTCGGCCTTTATTTTTTCGTATCTGTCGATTGATTGGCTACTGAAGTTTTTGCAGCGGAGCAGTACTGCGGTTTTCATTGCCTATCGAGTCGCTCTCGGGGTCGCGATTTTTCTGGGACTGGCAACCGGGATCCTGCGTCTCTGACCACGAACAAAGATGTCAGGCTGCACTGGAAGATTGATTGGCCATTTCTGCCAGCAGTTCCCGTTGATATAAACCAATGCAGGATTGGATCAGATCCTCTAAATCCCCTTGCAGAATTGGTTCCAGGCTAAAGTTCTGGTTGAGGCGGTGATCCGTGACGCGGTTGTCTTTGTAGTTATAGGTGCGGATCTTTTCGGAGCGGGCCCCCGTACCCACCTGCATTTTGCGGTTGGAGCTAATGGCCTGCAGCTGCTCCTGGAGCTTGATCTCGTAAAGCTTGGCCCGCAGGATCTGCATCGCCCGTTGTCGGTTCTGGAGCTGAGAGCGTTCTTCGGTGCAAAAAATGCGAATCCCGGTCGGCTTGTGGATCAAATCCACAGCGGTTTCCACCTTGTTAACATTCTGACCACCAGCCCCACCGGATCGCGCTGTTTTGAGCTCAATGTCTTTGGGATCAATGACCACATCCACCTCATCCACCTCTGGCATCACGGCCACCGTTGAAGTAGAGGTATGCACCCGACCCTGGGCCTCGGTCACCGGCACTCGCTGCACACGATGCACCCCGGCTTCAAATTTCAGCTTGCTGTAAACCCCGTCTCCTTTGATCTCCAGGATTGCTTCCTTAAAGCCCCCCATATCAGCCTCAGAAGCACTGACCAGCTTCACCGACCAGCTCTGACCTTCTGAATAGCGGGTATAGAGACGCACCAGATCTCCAGCCCAGAGGGCGGCCTCTTCCCCTCCTGCCCCTGCCCGGATCTCCAGCATGATGTTTTTGTCATCGTTGGGATCTCGAGGCAAAAGCAGCAGAGTGAGCTTGACTTCCAGTTGCACCTGACGTGATTTCAACTCGGCCAGTTCCATCTCCGCCATTTCCGCCATGGCCAGGTCAGACCCTGACTGCCGCAGTAACTCCTCCGTTTCCTTTAAATCTTTCTGGACCGACTGCCACTCGTGATAAGTCTGCACCGTGGTTTCCAGGGAGGAGCGCGCTTTGGCCACTCGCTGCAGTTCTTCAGGATCCGTTGCGATATCCGGATCCGCCAAACGGATGGTCAGCTCTTCAAAAGTAGATTCGACGTCCTGCAATCGACTGAGAAGATGTACGGGTGTTGCCATGACCTGAATATCCTTGACCCTCCCTGCCCCAGGGCAGGCTGCCAATACAAGTTATCTAATCCAGGAAATAGGGTTCCTGAGCAAAGACAGATCTGAGGGATGCGGCCTAATTGGTTTGCTTTTTGCCCATGCCATATTTGCGCATGAACTTTTCCACCCGACCCTCAGTATCAATAATCCGCTGGTTGCCAGTGTAGTAGGGGTGGTTACCGGACCAGACATCAACGCGCAGTTCCGGCGCTGTGGATCCGACTGTCATGACCACTTCGCCATTGCAGATCACCTTGGCTTCGGGATACCACTTGGGATGAATGCTGTCTTTAGGCATGATCGTTAACCTCCAAAAGAAAAAACAGGTACTGTGACCACGCTGAGATCAAGTCTAGCGTTTTGAGTATTGGGGTGCCTTGCGAGCTTTGCGCAGACCGTACTTTTTCCGCTCCTTGGAACGGGGATCTCGAGTCAGGTAACCCTCTGATTTCAAGGGTGAACGGTTGTTGGGATCCATTTCACACAGAGCACGGGCCACTCCCATGCGGATCGCTTCGGCCTGACCTCGAACTCCACCGCCATGGGCGCGAACCAGAACGTCATAAGATCCCTCCAGGCCCAGGGTTTCCAATGGGGCCTTCACATCCGCCACAAGCCGCTCTTGAAAGAGCAGATATTGATCACCTGGCCGATTATTTATCTGGATCATGCCTGTGCCCGGAACCAGCCGAACCCGAGCCACTGCAGTTTTGCGGCGACCTGTCCCAAAGTAAAGGGCTTTACCTGACTTAGCCTGCGTCATGACCGTACTCCTGGAATGGTATTGAGGGGATAAGGCTGAGGCTGTTGAGCTTGATGAGGATGATCGGCACCCACATAGACCTTCAGCTTGGTGTATTGCTGCCGTCCAAGACTGGTGTGGGGCAACATGCCCTTGATGGCCAGCTCCACGATCCGCTCAGGCAGGCGGCGCTGCAACTGCTGGAAGGTTTCGGTTTTCATGCCACCGGGCCGCCCGGAATGGCGACGGTAGATTTTCTGAAACCGTTTTTTGCCAGTGACCTTGATCTTTTCAGCGTTGATCACAATCACATAGTCACCTGTATCTAAAAATGGGGTGAAATCTGGACGATGCTTACCCCGCAGCAGATCGGCAACCACTGTGGCCAGACGACCCAGACGCTGATCTGCGGCATCCACCAGATACCAGGTGCGCTCACGACCTTCTAAAGTTGGCAACATTGTTTTATTCATGGCAGTGGCTTCATAAGGGAGACGACAACATCACAGGGGGACAGGGGTTGAGAGGACCAGGGCACAGACAGGGACTGATCCTCAAAAGGGGAGGGATGGCGTTGGCTGGTGACCAGGAAGGGATCACTGGCATACCCAATGCCAGTCAGGCAGAGTCCTTGGGGAGGAGCACTATACCGGCTGGGAACTCGTGACCAATCGTTGGTTTGCCAGACACAGCCAAACTCTTCGGGTGAAAGGGTGCCTCGACCCACAAAGCTGAGGGCCCCCACCAGTAACCGCATCATGCGATAGAGAAACCCGCTGGCCTGGACATCAATGGCGATCACATTGCCCTGCCGCCGACAGACCACTTCCTGGACGGTTACCCAGGAATGAGGACGCTTGGATCCCGCTCTGCGGAATGCTTCCAGATTGTGATTACCAATGATTGATTCTAACGCACGGGCCATGGCGACTGCATCCAGAGGCTGGGGATAGTGCCAGGAGAAGCTCTGCCAGAAGACATCGGCATCCTCCTGGTTAAGAATGAGGTAGCGATAACGACGCCAGAGGGCAGAAAAGCGGGCATGCCAGTCCTGCGGGACCTCTGCTGCCGTGAGCACTGCAACATCATTCCCCTGAATACAGTTATTGATCACACGTGGCCAGCGCTGAGGTTGAATTGGAGATGAAGTTTCAAAATGGACCACCTGCCCACTGGCATGCACTCCTGTATCCGTCCGACCTGCAGCTTCGGTCCGCACAGAATGCAAGGCCCGCAACTCGATCGCCTCCTCCAGAACCGCCTGCACGCTGCGGTGTCGCGGCTGGCGTTGCCAACCCCAAAAATGAGTTCCCAGGTACTGGATCTTGAGGGCAATGCGTGGCAAGACTCACCTCAGATCAGCTCGATCACAGCCATTTCTGCCCATGCCGCGGCGACGCACGGTGCGCAGGATGCGAGTGTAGCCTCCAGGTCGCTCACCATAACGCTGGGGGGCTTGCTCAAACAGGGCCTTGACCAGTTGATCATCATAGACATACCCCAGGGCCTGACGACGGGCTGACAGGGAGCCGTTTTTGCCAAACTGATCATTTTCTCGGTGGTGGACCGCACTGCTTTGGCTCTAGCTTTGGTGGTGGTGATCCGCCCTTCCCGCAGCAGGGCAGTGGTCAGGGCGCGTAGTAACGCTTTCCTCTGATCTGCAGGTTTATTGAGATGGGGGATCCGACGACGGTGACGCATGGTTCATTCACTCAACGATCGATGTAGGGTTAAGATTTGGACTTCTCACGGGGTAAAGTCAGCCCCAGGCGAGATTTCAAGGCTTCCACGACTTCTTCGGCGGATTTCTGGCCAAAGTTTTTGATTTCCAGAAGATCTTCCTCGGTATAGACCAGAAGATCTGCCACAGTATTGATCTGGGCCCGCTTCAAGCAGTTGTAGGCGCGAACAGACAGCTGTAACTCTTCAATGGGGATCTGGTTTTTCTGGTTGTCTTCGGTCTGTTGAGGAGCCACGGGTTGATCGAAGCTGACATCCTGGAGAGGGATAAACAGCTCCACCAGAATTCGAGCCGCCTGACTGAGAGCCTCCTGAGGGGTGAGACTGCCGTTGGATCCAGAGCTTCCAGGGTAAGCGATCCTTATCCAGTGATTCTCCTACCCGCGCGGTATCGACCAGATAGTTGACCTTGCGCACAGGCATGAAAATAGAGTCAATCTGGAGAAAGTCAATGGCCATCGTCTGGTGATCGTTGTAATCTACCGCCCGATATCCCCGCCCACGGTTAATCGTAAACTCCATTTCCAGGGTGGCCCCGTCAGCCAGGGTCGCAATATGTTGGTGCGGATTGATGATCTCCACCTCACTGGGCAATTGCAGCTTCTCTGCTGTCACCATCCCCGGTCCTTGGGCAAAGAGCCGCCCCATCTGGGCATCAGCTGCACGGGAAAGTAAAACCAGCTCCTTCATGTTGAGCAGGATTTCCATGACGTCTTCCCGCACTCCAGGCACGGTAGAAAACTCATGATTGACTCCAGCAATTCGCACTGCAGTTACGGCCGTTCCCTCCAGGTTGGAGAGCAGGACTCTTCTCAGGGCATTGCCCACCGTTGTCCCCTGACCCCGCTCTAGCGGTTCCAGGACAAACTTACCGTAATGGACACCTGTCTCATCCTGATGAGAATCTACACATTCAGTCTGGTACGCCACTGTCACGAGCACGCCTCCCTCTTCTGATCTGCTCACCGTTGTGCAACTGATCCATGGCTCAGGATCGAATAAGCCTGGTATTTAGACCCGCCGCCGTTTGGGGGGGCGACAGCCGTTGTGGGGAATAGGGGTAATATCGCGAATCAAGGTAATCTCCAGACCCGCCGCCTGCAGAGCCCGAATTGCAGTTTCCCGTCCAGCTCCTGGCCCACTGACCATCACCTCGATCTGGCGCATCCCATTTTCCATGGCCTGGCGTGCCGCTCCTTCCGCAGCAGTTTGCGCTGCATAGGGAGTTCCTTTTTTGGCACCCTTAAATCCACTGGATCCGGCTGATGCCCAAGAGATCACGTCTCCATTGGGATCAGTAATGGTCACAATGGTGTTGTTGAAAGTCGATTGAATGTATGCAATTCCGCTAGGTACATTGCGCTTAACCTTACGCCCCCGCCGCTGCTGTCGAGCCATGAAACCCTGATCCCTCCCTGAATAGCCTGATGGAATGTAAGCAAATACGCTGGGCTGTTACTTCTTAGCAGGTGCTTTCTTCTTCCCAGCCACTGTTTTTCGTCCTCCCTTGCGGGTACGAGCATTCGTTCGGGTTCGTTGCCCCCGCATGGGCAAGCCCATCCGATGCCGTCGGCCCCGGTAACAGCCAATGTCCACCAGACGTTTGATGTTCATGGCTTCCTGACGCCGCAGATCCCCCTCGACCTGGTAATCGGCTTCCACGACGCCGCGGAGACTGGCAACCTGAGCGTCAGTGAGATCTCGGGCGCGGATATCTGGATTGATCCCAGTTTTGGTTAAAATCTCGCGAGAACGGCTAAGCCCGATGCCGTAGATGTAGGTCAAAGCAATTTCAACACGTTTATCTCGGGGAATATCGATCCCAGCAATTCGTGCCATGACTGTCCTGGTCCTTGATGTTCGTTCGCTAAATAATGGTGGAAGAAGTCCGAGAGGAAAGGTGCACCAGCTCTGTCTCTCAGGTAGAGTGATGCTAGAGGCAATCCAGCTAACCCTGTCGTTGCTTATGCTTGGGGTTGGAAGCGCAGATCACCATCACGCGACCATGGCGACGAATCACCCGGCATTTCTCGCACATAGGGCGAACAGACGGACGCACCTTCATGAGTAAACCCAAAAAATAATCAGCAAATATCAATTGTATGTTGAGAAAGGTCCTTTGTAAAGGAGATCAATGCCTTTCTTCCCGGGCGACCAATTCAGAAGTCTTTCAGAGGCTCCAGTTTCTCGATGTGATCCCGAATACTGTTGAGATCGATGTAGCGATCGGTGGCATTGCGGAGCTCACGTGCAATCATGCCTTCGGTTGAGACCACGGTGATGAGGGTGTTTTTGGAGCGGAGCAGCTCGATGGCTCGCTCAAAGTCTCCATCCCCACTGAACAGGACAATCTGATCATACTGATCGACCGTATTAAACATATCAATCACGATCTCGATGTCCAGGTTCGCCTTCTGGGAATAGCGTCCTGAATCCTCATCGCGGTATTCCTTGAGAAGTTTGGTGCGTACTGTAAACCCTAGGCTGATCAGGGCGTCCCGAAAGGCTCGCTGATCATGGGGATCTTTGATGCCTGTATACCAGAAAGCATTGATCAGTTCGATATGGGTCTGGGTATGGGCAAAGTGGGCCAGGACTCTGCGAGGGTCAAAAAACCAGCCATTTTTCTGCTGCGCGTAGAACATGTTGTTGCCATCAATAAAGATGGAAACACGGCTCCTCTGCCGAGAGCAAGTCATAAATTATAACCTTTTACCTTTTATTGTGAATAGTCTATGAATCTGGTTAAGTCTGCATTGAACTCATCTTTATTCAGACTGCATAAGCGTTAGCCCTCTATTATAAGCAGTGTTAACTGACCACGCTAGTTGAAATCTTGCGGATCCTGCAGTGCGAAGCGCTTACTCCTGAGCGCGGGGTGGGCGTTCGGGTAAAACCCCCTGCGGTCGCAGTAACAGGATGGCTTGCAGGATGACACCAATCAATAAAATCCTGAGGGGACCTACTCGAGTCACCAGTTCCGAGGGCAGAAACCCAGCCATCAACTCTGTTAGGGATCGGATCCCCCAGATGGCCACGGCTCCCAGAAGCGCACCTCGATTATTGCCACTGCCTCCCGCAATTAACATGACCCAGACAATAAAGGTAGCAAATTCGGGTTGAAAAGCTTCGGGGCTGATAAAGGTTACAAAATGAGCGTAGAGAGCACCTGCCAATCCCATCACCTGTGATCCCAGGACAAAAGCCTGCAGTCGAAAGTTGAGGACACTTTTTCCGGCTGCTGCTGTCGCCTGTTCATCCTCACGGATGGCCCGCAATACTCGCCCCCAAGGGGATCGATAGGCTCGTTCCAACGCCCAGTAGATCAGCCCCACAGCTGACAACACCAGAAGGCAGTAGACCAGCGCATCTCTGCCCTCGATCAGTCCCGACAAAGGCTTGGGAATGCCTGCAATTCCACGCACCCCATTGGTTAACTCATCTTCATTTTTGAGGATCAGGCGAACAATTTCTGCCAGACCAATCGAGGCAATTGCCAGGTAGTCGGAGCGCAGATTCAGGGTAATCAGCCCGATCAGGAAAGCCAGAAATCCGGCCATGAAGATGGCAGCCAGGGCTCCCAGCCAGAAGGGCCATCCAAAGCCGCCCAAATGAGCAGTGCTGGAGGGTGTGGTGAGAATGGCACTGGTGTAAGCGCCAATGGCAAAAAAGGCCCCCACCCCCAGATTGAGCATCCCGGTGTATCCCCATTGCACATTGAGGCCGAGGGTGAGTATGGCGTAGATTCCGGCCAGAGTAAGAAAAAAAACAAAAAAATTCAGAAGTCCTGCCCATTCCATCAGGAACGCCCTCCAAACAGTCCTGTAGGACGCAGGATCAGCATCAGAACCAGAACTGCAAAGGCAATCCCGGAGCGATAAGCAGGAGAGATCACCTGTGTGGAAAGTTCTTCTGTAATGCCGATGACCAGTCCACCCACAATGGCGCCGTAGGGACGCCCAATCCCTCCCAAAATGGCAGCAGCAAAAACGGGGAGTAACTGGGTCCAGCCCATGGTGGGATGCAGTCGCGTATCCAGACCGAGAAATAGGCCAGCTGCGCAGGCGAGGGTAGCTCCCTGGATCCAGGTCCAGCGCACCACTTCTTCGGTGTCGATCCCGGTGATCTGGGCCAGACTGACATTATCTGCCATTGCTCGCATGGCTTTGCCCACACGGGTACGCTGCAGGAAGAGATGCAGTCCCATGACCAGCAGCAGGGCACCCAGGACAATGACGATTTGATCCGGCTTGATGCGCAATCCCAGGAATAGCAGCGGTTTTTGGATCCCGGTGCGAAACACTTGATTGTCGGTACCCCAGAGCAACTGCACCGTGCTGCGCAGGATCAGGCCCACCCCAAAAGAAGAAATGAGGAGAATAACAGGCTCTCGGCGGCGCAGGCGTTTAAACAAAAAGCGATCAATGCCGAGAGCCACCAGGACGGTTGCCCCCATGGCGAGGGGGAAGCTTAACCAGAGGGGAAGTCCCAGGCTGACAGCCGTGAAGCCGAAATAGGCTCCGAGGGTCATCAGATCGCCATGGGCAAAATTGGCAAACCGGAGAATGCCAAACAGCAGCGAGACCCCAATGGCCCCAAGAGCCAGAATGCTGCCGTAGACCACCCCGTAGAGAATCAGTTGCAATTGTTCCAGCACAAGCCATCCACCTGGAGGCACCTAACCGTTTCAATGTACTGTACTGGAAGACCGTACCGGAGTACTTATGGGCACAGGGTTGGACTTTTGGGTTGGCAGGTGGGGCAAAAATGGGCCGATCGGCCCGCGATTCTGAGGCGCTCAATCAAGGTGCTGCACCGACGGCACGGGAGACCCCGGCGACCATACACCCAGGCCTGTCCCTGATAATTGCCATTGATACCAGAGGCATCACGATAGTTGCGTAAAGTGGTGCCCCGTTGGTGTAAGCCCTCAGTGAGCACCTGTAGGATCTGAGTATGCAGAGTTTCGATGTCTTCTATCCGCAGGCGATTGCAGGGAGTCAGGGGATAAATATGACTGAGAAAAAGCGCTTCATCAGCATAGATGTTTCCCAGGCCTGCCACCAGCCGTTGATCCAAGAGGGCAGATTTAATCGCACGCTGACTTTTGCTCAGGGCTTGCGCCAGCTGGGGGGGAGAAAAATCCGCAGAGAAGGGTTCGGGCCCAGTCGTTGTAATGCGGTGATTACCGTAGGAACATCCTGCCCCTGAGGAATGGCCCACAGCTGTCCAAAGGTGCGCTGATCCTGAAAACGCAATTCTTTGTCCCCTTGAAGCCAAAAGCGCACGCGAGTGTGGGGAGTTGGGGGAGTTGGGGGAGTGAGATAGAGCAATTGCCCCGTCATGCGCAGGTGAATCCCCAGATGAAACCCCTGCTCAAAGGCAGCAATCAGGTATTTGCCCCGGCGGCCCCATGCCTGAAATCGCCCCCCTACCAGGATCTTGGTGAAGGTGGAGGGCTCAGGAGAGGCAATGGATCGCTCTAGGAGAATATCGACCTGAGTGACCACATCTGTCAGGGTTAAGGCTTCCAGGTCACAGCGAACCGTTTCAACTTCAGGGAGTTCTGGCACCTGAGGTTCTCAAGTATGCATAAAACCCAGCCGGAAAGCCCTGGTAGGGATCCAGACTGGGTCAAAATTTGATCGAACGTTATTCCGCGCTCGACTTACCCTTTTTCGCCGGAGGAGCTGCAATCACCTGCAGTTCATCTTCACGGAAGTTGTTGGTGTTGATGTTGTAGTAGTTAATCTTGTCAAAACGCACGATCACAGGGTATAGGATCCCGCCTTTATCAACCGCAGCCACAGTACCGACATCCCGATACCAGTAGGACTCCTTGCGCAGAACCCTGACCTTGGCGCCACGCTGAATTGCCATGCTTATGCCTCCAAAATCTCACTTCACAATACCCTAGATGGGGAAATCCACTCAGTTTCTGTAGTTTTGTGACTTTACGTTTTGAGACCTCTCCAGAACCAAGATGTTGCTCGCGCTGCTCAGGTCTTCTCAGCAGGTTGTCATCAACCTCTCATGCCCTGCGAGTCAGATCTGATACTCTATCTAGCATCTTGATCAGACACATCTAAAAATGTAGATGTATTGGTATAGTTTGAGGGAAATGCCCAATCAGATTCCCCTGGGACGAAAAGTGGCTCTCCAGAAAACTCTCAAGTTCTGGCAGGCCTATCTGCTCTTGCTGCCTGCAGTCAGTATCGTGGTGCTTTTGTTTGGTGGGGGGCTGGTGCTGGCCTTCCTGCAGAGTGTGGGCTTGATCGGCGTCCTGGGGCCACCCCAGTGGAACGGAGCGGCTTATGGGGCAGTGCTCACCAATCCAGACCTGTTCAGATCCCTGGGAGCTAGCCTCTACATTGCTGGTGTTGCCACGGGTCTCAGCCTCGTGGGGAGTCTGGGACTGGCTTTCCTGCTCCAGCGAGCCGGTGCCTGGGCGAGTTTTGCTTGTCAGCTCACCCTTCCCATTCCTCATCTGGTGGGGGTGGTGGGGATGATCCTGCTGCTCTCCCCCCAGTGGACTGATCTCCAGGCTCTGTTACACCCTCAACTGGATCCAATCCGATCAGGATTTCCCCCTCTTGATTAATGACCCCTGGGGGCTGGGGGTGCTCTGCCACTTTCTCTGGAAGGAAATACCCTTCATGGCTCTGATCCTGCTGGCGGTGTTGCGGGGCTTGGGCAGGGAGTATGAGATCCAGGCGCGGGTGCTGGGGGCTTCGCCGTGGCAAACCTTTTGGCATGTGACCCTACCTCTGATCAAACCTGGGATCCTTTCCGCCAGTGTGATTGTCTTTGGGTTTACCCTGGGGAATTTTGAGGTGCCCTTTCTCCTGGGACCAACCTATCCGCGGACTCTGCCGGTGCAGATTTACCGGTTATTTACAGATATGGATCTGGCACGACGCAGCGAAGCCATTGCTCTGGGGTTGATCCTGGCGCTGATCTCCAGTAGTTTAATTTTTCTTTTCCTCTGGTGGGGGCATCGACAGGGGAGGCAAGAGCATGCGTAAAACCCTGATCCTGCTCGTGTTGCTGGTGTTACTCCTGCCTTTTCTGCCGTTGCTGATCTGGTCGGGAGCTGAAGGCTGGTATTTTCCAGAACTTATGCCCGCCTGGACGGGAGAGGGGTGGAAGGCTTTGGTTTCCAGTACTTCTCGGGTGGGGGAGGGGTTAATGCAAAGTCTGGGGGATTGCCCTCTCGGTTACCGGAATGGGCCTGGTGGTGGGGATCCCAGCGGGTCGAGCCCTGGGATTACACTCCTTTCCTGGAAAGCAAGGATTGCGACTGTTGCTGGTGCTGCCGATCCTGGTTTCCCCTCTGGCGACGCTCATGGGAATTCAGTTTGTCCTGATCCGGTTGCGTTTACATGGAACGTTGGTTGGGGTGATGCTGGTGCACCTACTGCCGACCATCCCCTACCTCACCCTGGTGCTCAGCAGTGTTTTTGCCAACTTTGACCGCCGCTATGAAACCCAAGCCCGGATGCTGGGGGCCTCTCCCTGGCAAACGTTCTGGCAGGTCACCCTCCCCCTGATCAGTCCTGGGGTCGCGGTGGCGGCACTGTTTGCCTTTCTGATCTCGTGGAATGAGTTTCTCCTTACCTTTTTTATCGGCTCTGGCCAGGTGTTTACCCTGCCGATGGTGCTGTTCACACTCCTGCAGGGGGGAGATCATGGGCTGACTTCCGCAGTGGCCATCACTTCCTTGTTACCTGGGTTGATCTTTTTGCTGCTGGCCAGTCGGGTCCTCCATTCCGAAACTGCTGCCCTGGGAGGGTTGGGCACCTTATGAGTGAACTGCATCTCTCTCAGCTCAGTAAATCCTTTGGCCAGGTCAGGGCGCTGCACGACTTGACGTTAGAGATGGCCAGTGGCGAGATCATGGCGCTGCTGGGTCCCTCGGGGTGTGGCAAGTCCACCACTCTGCAGCTGATTGCTGGGGTTCTGGCTCCCGATCAAGGTGAGATCCGCCTGGGGGAGAAGATCCTGAACCGTGTACCACCAGAAAAGCGAGGGGTAGCGCTGGTAATGCAGAAGGGGGTGCTATTCCCCCATATGACGGTGGGCGAGAATGTGGCCTTTGGCCTGAAAATGCGGGGGGTCAATCGCCCGGATCGGGAGGCGTTGGCTCGCACCATGCTGGCCAGAGTTCATCTACCCCAGATGACCGATCGCAAGCCTGGGGAACTGTCCGGGGGACAGGCACAACGGGTGGCTTTAGCCCGAGCCCTGGTGATCCAACCCCAGCTGTTGCTGCTGGATGAACCCCTATCTGCTCTCGATGCCAATCTGCGGCAGGACATGCAGGATCTGATTTTGGATCTGCAGGCACAAACGGGAGTCACGATGCTGATGGTTACCCATGATCAGGCAGAGGCGGTGGTGATGGCCCAGCGGATTGCCCTCTTGCTGGAGGGGGAACTGCACCAGGTGGGGACTCCGCGAGACTTCTATGAACGCCCGGTCTCGATCAGGGCAGCGCGGTTCTTCGGTGGTGTTAATTTCTGGCAGGGACAGGCCTGGGGCTCACGGATAGAACTGGAGGCGGGTCCCGTCCTAACTTTAGGCATGCCAGCGACCGGAAACGTGGTGGTCACGATCCGTCCAGAGCACATTCAGCTGCAGTTACGGCGCCCAGCTCAAATTAATACCTGGCCGGGAAGGATCTGCACCCAACGGTACACAGGTACCCACCAACGGATCCAGGTGAAGACGGAGGGGGGACTCAAGGTCCAGGTGGTTGGCAATCCATGCCAACGTTTTGCGAATGGCGATGAAGTTTGGCTCACGCTGCCCCCGCAGTCTCTCTGGTGCATTTCCCGTGCCGAGGGGTGCAGGCAGGAGGCCACAGCGATGACCTCTCCCGAAGGGGCCATTCACTCTCAATCTCAATGGTCATCCCAGCCATCTGATTCGATGATCGGTACCTTACCCAAAGGAGCTTCCATGATCAAGCGACCCTTGCCCAAGCTCTATACCCGCCGTCAACTGCTGAAAGGCTTGAGCTGCGGGGCTGGCCTGCTGTCTTTGGGGATCAAGCCAGGGGTTTTTGCCCAAGAGACTCTGGATTTGTCAACTCTTACCTGGGAGCAAATATTAGAGGGCAGTCGCGCTCAGACTGTGAACTGGGCCATGTGGAGTGGTAGCGAAGTGGTGAATGGTTATGCGGATGGCTTTGTGGCAACCCAACTGCAGGATCGTTACGGCATTACCCTTAACCGTGTTCCCCTCACCGATACTGTAGAAGCTGTTAACAAAGTGGTGGGGGAAGTACAGGCAGGGCTCACCTCCGGAGGCAGTATTGATTTGATCTGGATCAATGGTGAAAATTTCCGCACGATGAAGCAGGGGAAGCTATTGCTGGGTCCTTTTCGGCAGCTTCTGCCCAGCAATCAGTTCTATGGCCCCGAGAATGATGCCGTGAATCTTGACTTTGGACTACCAATTGAAGGCTTTTCTTCCCCCTACACAGGTAGCTACTACATCATGGCTATGGACAGTGCCAGGGTGGATCAGCCCCCCCAAACCTTTGCGGAACTTCTGGCCTGGGCGCAGGCCAATCCAGGACGGTTTGCCTATGTGGCCCCGCCTGCGTTTGATGGCAGTAGATTTCTACTCACCACTCTCTACGGGGTTACTGGCGGCTACGATCAGTATGCAGGTCCAGAATTTCAAGAGGATCTTTGGACGGAGAAATCGCCGCTGGTTTTTGAGTACCTGCAGGAGCTGGAACCCTATTTGTGGCGGCAGGGACAAACCTACCCCCCCACCCAGTCGCGCTTGCATGAACTGTTTGCCAATGGCGAGATCTGGATGATGCCTGTGTTCATCAGTCGGGTGGCCGAGGGAGTGGCAAGTGGACAGTTTCCCACCTCAACGCGGGCCTTTACCCTCCCTGGGGTGTCCCTCAATGATCCCTCCTTCACGGCGATCCCTATCAATGCCAGTCACCCTCTCCCCGCCATGGTGCTGGCCGATCTGCTTTCCAGTCCTGAGGGGCAGTTGGAGAAATTCAAGCCCTCCGTCTGGGGGGATCCGCCGCTGCTGGATGTCAATCAGGTGCCGCCGGAATTTCAGACCCAATTTCAGGCGGTGGAGGCTGAATATGGCATCCCGCTCCAGAAACTGACCACGACGACCGTGCCAGTTGTCAATGCCGAGTACACCACCCGGTTGGAACAAACCTGGGAGCAGACCATTGCGCGATGAGGACACTGATGGAACCTTTAATTTTTCAGGAACGCTGCAGCCAGGAGAAAGGAGTGATCCGATCAGGTCGCCTGTTAGAGTTGCATCTTTATCCCGGCAATCACTGTAATCGGGACTGTTCTTTCTGTACGGTCTTTGGCAGCCCTGCCGGAGAATTCTCTGCCTATACAGCTGCCGATCTGGATGCCGCTCTTGCCATCATTCTGTGGGAGGGGCAAGGAACCCTCAAATTTTATGGGGGAGAGCCTACCCTACATCTGGAAAATCTGCTCTGGGCAATTCAGTACATCCGTCAGCAGGGATTTCCAGGCGCCATGGTGATCTATTCCAATGGCATTCTGGCGGATCGGCTCATCCAGGTGCTGCAGTCGGATCCACTGGGTCGGACCACCGCTTCCCTCAATTATTCAATTACTACGGGTAATGGGGCTCCTGCCATGCCCCGTCGGTCCCTGGAGATCTTGCTGGACTACGAACGCATGTATCCCGGCTCCATCGCCATTGGCCACGCCGATATTGTGGACTCAGGCCGAGGCGTGACCCCCTTTCAAGGAGACACAGACCGCCCCAAGCACAGCCACCGCTGCCCCCACTGTTATCCAGTTTTGCTCACCTCTGGCCAGTTTCATGCCTGTCCCTTTGCGGTCGAACTAAAGTCACCTCACTTTCATCTCGGAGATCGTCATAGCCCATCCTCAACGGTGACCCACAATTTTCAGATTTTTTTGGAGTGGCTAGATCAGGTGCATGAACCCTATGCGAAGGCCCAGGATCTGCCCGCCTGTTCAGTCTGCTGGCACCATCTGGAACAGCTTCCCGTCCCTGAATTCTCAAAAGAATTGGATGAAGAAAAAGTTAGTTTCGGATCCCAAAAACTCTGTCCTTGAGTACATCTTTCGAATCAAAGGTATTGCTGAGATTTCTACAGCATTTCCCAGTCACCTGAGGTATATCCCTGGTCCCCATAGGCCATCGATCCTTGGGCATACTGTAGTTCACCAGGTTGGGGAACGCTGTATATACATATGAGACAGTCAAGGAATAGCTTTATGAGGTCACAATAGACAGAGTCTCCCAATTATGCACAAGAAAGATGTACTGATAAGCTAACGCTATTTGAGATTTTCTTCCACAGCCAATGCATCAATGGATTGTAAGATATAGCGTGTAATTTCCTCTCTTTTATAGAGGTCGTCCAATCGGTTTGGCGTATCTATATTGAGAGCGAAGAACACAGGGCCTGTTGGCCACTCGACCCATCCTACCCACCAACCCCAGCGTCCTTCCCAGCCAGTTTTAGCCCGTAGAATCCAATCCCGCTCTGCTTCAAAGATCATAATATCCTTGACTAATCGTTGGTGCTCAACCCTAAAAGGGAGCTCGTTTCGATACAGCTTTTGTAGAAAATAAACTTGCTCTTGTGCCGAGATTGCTAGCGTTCCATTAATCCAATAAGCACCTTCGCTAGTGCTTGGGTCTGCGTTTCCGTAATCAATTTGCGTTAGATATTCTCTTGCTTTCGCTTCTCCGATTTCGTTAGCAAAAATTTCGTAAACCCAAACGGCTGAGTTTCGCATAGCTGAGCGCAACGTTTGATCTTGATTGTGTGGAGCGAGTCCCTCTCCACTCTATCCCACTCAAAAAATTGAAATTCATCCCGAACAACACCGGCGTCGAGCGCAAAGAGAGAATGCGGAATCTTAAATGTTGATGCTGGGGAATAAGCTCTGTCAGCCCGTTCCTGGTCGTAGACCCACAACTGCTGAGCATCTCCACGCTGATCTAATACCACGATAGTTCCTTGAGCCTCAGCGCTGTCAAAGAAACTGGCCCAATCCGGTCGCTCTTGCCTTTCTACACTGCCCAAAGACCTATCATCTACGGTGGTCGAATCACTTATCTTAGGTCGCTGCGCAATCTGCGGAGTATGTAGTCTATTACTAAGCTCTGCTGAGATAGGTGAAGTAAGCAGTACCCCTGCACTACCTATGACCAAAGAAACAAGTAAAAGGAAACGATAATTCATAATGCCATCTTGCTGCGGTAAAAGTTTTCATTCTACACATAGGCGGTAGCGCTAGCGACACTGCTGCCACCTATGCAAAACTCATGGAACAATTGCAGTCACGCGGATTTCAATGCGCATCGTTGGCAGCCCAAGAGCCGCGACTCCTACCTGTGTCCAAATTGGGGCATGGTTGGGCATGTAATGGCGATATAGCCTGACCATCACATCGTTCACCTCTGGGGGCAACCCGCCAACATGGTAAGAATTGACATGGACAACGTTCTCCCAACCCGCCCCGACAGCCGCCAGGGTTCGCTCTATATTTCGAAATGCCTGGGCAATCTCATCTGCGAGCGACTCGGGAATTTTCAGGTTGTCATCCCAACCACCTTGACCTGATGTCTCCACGCGATCGCCAATTTTTAGCGCTTGGGAGTAATGCAATTCATTCAGCATGTATTCCCCATAGCCGGGGTGATCAAAAAACTCGGGCTTATTCATGGTGTCCCTTTTTTTGGCAGTAATTAATTCTTTTGATCCAGGTTCTGAACATTTAGCCTACGCCAGCCAGCCACCAGGATCGGAACCGTGGACAGGCTGAATTCACAGTTTTTTCATCAGTCAGAAATGCAGCAGATTACTGACTATTTTTGCTGAAGAAAGTCCAGCAATATAGGATTGACCTGATCAGCGTGAGTCCAGTTGATGGCGTGCGGCCCACCAGGGATAATCTCAAGCTGACTGTTTTTAATCAGTTTGGGGAGTCTTGCGGCGGTGGATTCAAGTGGCAAAATGCGATCGGCATCGCCATGAATGATTAGGGTAGGTATATCAATCCGGAGCAGATCATCGCGGAAATCGGTGAGCCAGGACTGGACACAATCCAAAGTTCCTTTAGCAGAAGCCCCGGCTGCTACATTCCAGCAGGCTTGAATGGCATAGTTGCTGATGCGTTCGCCCAGCAGCACATCCACATTAAAAAATTCTCTGAAGAATTCAGAAAAGTAAGCGGGACGGTCTTTAACGATCGCTTTCATAATACCATCGAAAACCCTCTGGTCAACGCCTTCGGGATTATCAGCAGTCTTCAGCAGGAAGGGCGGCACTGGAGCCATCAGCACGGCTTTTTGCACCCGCTTTGAGCCATAGTTGCCAAGATAGCGCGTGACTTCGCCGGTTCCCATAGAGAACCCAACCAGCACAGCATCATGTAAGTCAAGTTTGGTCATCAGCATATTCAAATCGGCTGCAAAGGTATCGTAGTCATAGCCCAGCGAGGGTTGGCTAGACGCACCAAATCCTCGGCGATCGTAGGTAATCACTCGATACCCCGCATTTAGCAGCACCAGGACCTGCTTTTCCCAGGAATGGCCGTTGAGGGGAAATCCATGAATGAGAACAATGGGTTGACCGGCCCCAAGATCTTCGTAATGGATATCAATGGCTGCAGAATTTTCTTGACCAACAGTCACATAAGGCATATTGACCTCCTAATGAACATCACAAAATGTTCTTATCTGATTTAACCGAAGTATAGTGAGTTCTAGTGCTCGGTTTCTTTCAGATTCTTAGGGTGAATTATCAGATTCTTAAGGTGTTAGCGAACCTGTTTCGGTGTTACTCCAGTGAGTCGCTTAAACTGTTGCGTCAGATGGCTTTGACTGGAGAAGCCGACTTGTAGAGCAATGTCGGCGATCGCCAAATCTGTTCCCTTCAACATTACTTCTGCCCGTTCCACTCGCTGCTTAATCACATACTGATGCGGCGAAATCCCTATTACTTTCTTAAACAAGCTTGCAAAGTAAGTCGGGCTGATATTAACGACGCTTGCCAGTTCAGCCAGGGATAAGTCTCGATTTAGGTAGGTGTGAATATAATCGATCGCCTGCTGCAACTGGGCATGAGTTAAGCGGTTGTTTGGTGATGTAATCGGTTTCGCTAGGGTCGAATAGCGTCGTAGTAAATGAATCACTAAAGCCTGAGTGAGTGATTGGATATATAACTGCCCCATCATCCCGCCCGATTTCAACTCAGCAAACATTAGCATGCCAATCTGATGAAGTTGCAAATCTTGCTGCCCAAAACAAGGCACGAGTTCAAATTCTTTTGAATCAGCTTCAGAGATTTCAGCAACTTGTTGAATCAATTCCGGTTTTAAGCAAATGTGTAATGGGGCACAAATGACATCACTCATATCTGGTGCTTGACACCAATAGCTCGGTTGTCCAGCTGGAACCAAAAGACTGTCCCCTTGGTGGAGGGTTGATTCATGCAAGTGATCATCGCGTTTTTGAACTAAAGGGGCAGGATCTCCCGTGTGAAAGTAGAGCCAGTGATCGGATAAAGCAGGGAGTTCCATTTCAAACGCTGAAGCAGGGCTTTGACACTGCTCCACCAAAATGCCATTCCAGTTCATTTGGCGACTGGAGAACACCAGCGTTTTATTCCACTGGTGGCTGAGTTCGAGCGAGTTGAGCTGGTTGCTGGCCATAGAGCATGCTCTCACCGTTTTGTTGTAGTCACAAAAATTAAAATTTTTCTAAATTAACTATGGCACAAAAAAGCGTTTTGTCAGTCAGGAAGCCAAGATAACAACAAAAATGTTAGGCCATATAACAGTTTTCATAATTATGAGATATGTTCACAACCCTGAAAAGCCCGTGATCTCAGGGTTCTGGCTGATTCCATAATTATGAATCTTGCTATAAGCTCGCGATCAATACTTCTCTCCTTAGACATATTATTTCAACTCAGTCAGGAGCCGATCATTTAGCAAGATTGTTCCCGTCTATTACCTCTACGCTATCAATTTTATCAGCTTGTACTTGTAAATGAGACTTCTAGCGACGTCCGCATCGCCCGAAAGCTAATGCACACCTTAGATACAATTTTCTTGCGCCTCCCCTGGGATAGCTTTATTGTTCTCTGACATCTGAATCTCTCCTGTGCATACCCGATGAAATACTTGGTTCTACCGAGGTTGATGACGCAACAGCCATTGCAGGCAAATTCCGGTAACGATGCCGTAGCCTAGCCAACCTGATCCATAGCTCAATACTGTCAGGAATGGTGCTGGTAGTAGCCCCGACTGCAAAATATAAGCGATAGTTGAACTGTTTGCTCCTGCTAGTGCACCTCCTAGAGCGCTGACCAAAATCCACCAATGCGCTTTACGGACAAATTGTCTTAAAATTGGGAATTGAGCTGCGCCAAAAATGGCCATTACAATCGGCAGCCCGACCAAAGACATCCAAAAAACTGACCATGCGCCCAGCGTACTTAGGAATTGAATAAATTAAAAAAACGGCTCAAGGGTTACGTCAGAACTCAGCAGCAATAGCCCAATAGTCCATCCCAGTGTGCTAACCACTATCCACCAAAAGGCTTTAGGAATGTACTGGCGCAAAACGAGCCATTGGGCTGCGTCTAGCCAAACATTGTTGCGTAGTCACAGGCGAATGTCTTAAAACTGCGCGGCTCTTTACCAATTGCGTCCTGTATATCAGAAGAAACCACTGCTGCCTCATTGCGTCGGTAGTGTGCGTAATCCTCAATCAGCCCGTCTGCTTGCCAAGGTGGTATCCCAATGTTGAGCAGTTGATCGCGCATTACTTCAAATGGAATATCGACAAATGCAATCTGACGATTGAGCGCAGCCGAGAGATATTCTGCCATCTCACCATGAGTCAATGCCTGGGGTCCGGTGAGGTCATAAATCTTTCCCTCATGCCCTGTTTCTGTTAGAGCAACTACTGCAACTTCTGCAATATCACGCACGTCTACCACGCTGACCTTTGCATCACCGATCGCCGCATAAAAGGCGTTTTGGCTCGTGATTGTCGATTTAAAGTTTAATAAGCCCTGCATAAAGAGGTTGGGACGCAGAAACGTGTACGCCATTCCTGATGCTTGAATGGCCGCTTCGACTGCGGCATGGTAATGCAAAAAGCGCACGGGCGAATGGGCATCGGCTGCAAATTGCGATAGTTTGACGATATGCTTGACACCACTCTGACGGGCCGCATCAACAAACGCGAGTTGTTGGGCTTCTGCGCGTTCTGTAGAGTTCGTTAAGAGAAAAGCACTGTCTACCTCAGTCAGCGCCTCCAACAGCGTCTCAGGGCGATCGAAGTTCCCCTCCACCACTTCAACATTTGGGAATGCAATCTTCTTTATTCGATTATGGTTACGAACCATGGCGCGGACTTGCAGGTTCTGTGCTGCAAGTCGCTTGACAATCTCTGTACCGTTGCTCCCAGTTGCACCAGTCACTAAAATCTTCCGGTTCATTGGAAACCTCCTGATAGGGTTTTGTAGTAAGCTTTGACCAAAAAGGCGATGCCTCAAGGACTCGAATTAACGTTTCGTGTAGGCATATTGCTCGGCATCATCCGATTTAGGCCCTAATGTTCAGAATTCACTTGCCTTATAATCACAATGTTTTCAGCAAACAGTAAAACACCTATTAGCCATGGAAGCGTCTGTAAAATGGCTTCCATTGCCCAGTTCTGACTCTGAACCTGCCAGATCATCCAAATAATCGTGACTCCAATCACCAACGAGGATAGGATGATCGATGAATTGCGGCGGCGATAGAAGCGGATTGTCCTCTCCCGCCAAAATGGATTGAAAATACAAGCGATGTAGGATACTCCTGCATTGATCAACAAGCTGGTTTGAAGACCTGAAGGCAGGTTTGGGTATCCAAATGCGATCGCCGTCAGACAGACTCCCAGCGCCAGATACAGGAAAGTAAACAAGGTAGATCTTTTCATTATTTCTTCTCCGGTGAAGCTTATTCTCTGTACCAAACACGCACACATTGAAAGCAATTGATTGCAAGACCCTGACTGATCATCACTGGGTAGAAAGCATTACTGGTCGTCACTCCGTAGCCACCATCACCTGTGCCTTCAATCCGATCGGGTAAAACAACAGTTTCAACATTGATTATCTGTATCGTTGTACTTGCAATCCACTGATTTGCAGCACTCACAACCTCCGAGAAGGATTCATACTCGGAAGGTCCACCGAAGGGGCCTCGTTCAGTAATCCGAGGCGCAAAATCTTTGTGCTTAATCATTTGATTCACCACCTTAAAACTGTAGATTTGCCAATTGCTTCAAGAAACCATCATGTTTTGGTCTGCTTAGCGCTATAGCAACCATTGGGTCAGCGGATAAACCAGGTAGCGGAGCGAGAACGCCTCCCAGATCGCACCGACGATGAACAGTGGGAGCGTGGACAGGCTCAGCCAACCGAGCTGTTGCAGCCCACGGACGTAACCCTGACGATGGTTTTGGGCACCGATGGTTGCGGGGCGAACCCAAGACCGACCCAGGATGTATGCGCCAAACATCAGGAGGGCGTAAGCTTGGAATTCGATGAGTATTGTCAGCGAGTGCGGGATCAGTGCCACCGCCATAATCTTGGTAGTCGGAACCATAACTAAACCGAGTGTGAACGTCTTATACGCAAATAGGGCGATGCCAGCGAAGGGAACGATCAGCGAAGGGAGCACGATCCATAGCGCGCCGGTCGTGAGGTTGACTCCCAGGATAGTCAGCGCGAAAAGCCAGGGGTTATTGAACAGCGATCGGACAAGATCCGCCGTTCCGTTGTCTTCCTGGATGGCTACCTGAGTTGCGCCCAGGTTGGGGAAGACCATCGCCGCTACCAACCCAGTGATGACTAAGCCATAGACATGGCATTGATGATGAGGTAGGCGCGAAAATTGGCGCGAATGATCTGGAAGGGTTTGCGAAGCAAGCGGACGTGTCTTGCTTCATGATTCGGGTGAATAAGGCGCTTTGTGGCGACCGCTTTGCGTGACATATTTTTAGCTCTAATGTTTGGTGATGGATGTAGTGATGATTAAGAGTGAGAACCGCCGCGTAGAGCAGCACGGTCGATGGTGCAAATCAGGGATTTCTAAATCCTTGGTTTTGACGATGGGCAGCTAGAGGACGCAGCGATCGCCATCTACTGGGAGTTCAAGGTCGATCAGGTAGTCGGCAACGATCGCATTGACGCAGGGGCTAATGCCTTCCAAAGCAACGGTGTGCCGCTCTCCCTCAACGGTGAGCAAAGTACCGCCGAGCGCCTCAGTCAGACTGGCTCCAGCGCCGTAGGGGGTGGCCGGGTCGCCAGTAATAGAGATGATCAGCGTGTCGGGTAGACCCTCAACGTCCTGAGCGTAGGGATAGCCCAGGGTCGGCTCACTGGGCCAGAACTCGCAGGCGTCGCAGGTGACACCCTCGACCTCGCGTCCGGTATCGAGGAAAGGTTTCACGTCGAAGATCTGGCGGCGCAGGTTAGCCTCCTCTTCAGGGGTGCGGCGCTCTTCATCATTGCAGTTGATCGCAAGGTTGACCACGATGAAGTTGGTCCACGTACCGTTGGGATCTCTACCGTGGAAATCATCATAGATGGCGAGCAGCTTGTCGCCGCGCCCCTCATTCTTGAGCTGGGCGATGCCATCGATGACCCGCGGCCACGCCTCAGCCGTGTAAAGTCCGGCACCTACGCCGCCCGTGGCCTGGAAGAAGTTCAGCGTGCGTCCGTTCCCGGCGGGTACCGGATCATCGATCAAGGGTTGGAACAGATCTTGGAACACAGCGGTGGCCTGCTCGGGATCGGTGCCCAGCGGGCAGTCTGAGCTCTGGGTACAGAACTCGGCCATCAGCTCGAACGATCGCTGGAACGCGGTGTGGAGCGATAGGCGGCGTTCCGCGCTGCCCTGCTGGGGGTCGATTACGCCGTCGAAGACCATTGCCCGCACATTCTGCGGAAACATCTCAGCATAGACCGCGCCGAGTCGGGTCCTGTAGCTCTGCCCAGCAAAGGTCAACTTTTCGTCCCCAAGGGCGGCGCGAAGTACGTCCATGTCCCGGGCTACGTTGCGGGTGCCGACAGCAGCGAGGACATCCTCACCCCCTGATCTCTCAGCGCACTTCTCCATCAACTCGCGGGTGTCGTCGGCACTCCACTCTCCTGACGTTCCCAACAGCGTCGCCTGGTTCTCGCCTCGGTCGTTCTCTTCGTCGGTGAAGCAGTTGATGGCCAAGGTCGAGGCCCCCACACCTCGAGGGTCGAAGCCGACCCAATCGAAGCGTTGCAGCAGTGGACCGTCTTTTTGACCCGTCAACGCCGAAAGGACAGCAACCTGCATTCCCGAGCCGCCGGGCCCTCCTGGGTTGATGACCAGCGAGCCGATCCGCTGGCTCGGCTCAACTTGTGCGGGCAGGAGTAAGACCGCGATTTGCATGGTCTCACCCTCAGGGGCGTCGTAATCTAGCAGCACCTCCAGGCGACCACATTCAAACGGATCAACGTACAGTTGTGCTTCGATCGCAGTGGTTGCAAATCCTTCGCACGAGCCGAAGGTCAGCTCCTGGTTGTAGAACTGCTCCAGTGCCGCCGCTGGCCCCTGGGCTGACTGTGTCAATGCGGCAGGTGCCCCAGCGAGGACAAGCAACATCACTGCTGTGCCTGTGAATAAGCGCTTGACGTAGGTTTTGGGAACGCGCATCATTCTCCTCCTCGTGGAAGCGGTTGGTATTGAGTTGTGCGTGAGTCGGCTACGATTTCGTGGGTTGTTAGAAGAAACTTGAGACATGGTGTTTAACGCTTTAACTGCGGCGAAGATTCGAGATCACCCAACCCCTGTTCGTGCACGGCGGGCTTGAGGAAATGCCTCAGCCGATGAGGGCCAGCACGGCATGAACTGTCAGGTGGGCGATCATTGCGGTCTCTAGCCCGTAGCGCCAGAACAAATACCCCGCAACCCCTGCAAACAAAGAATTTTGGATCAGCAAGAACCCCACTAGGGCTGGGGTTAACGGCAGTCCTAGGGCAATCGCATAGGGCAAGTGAGCCATAGCAAACACCAGGGAGGAGACGGCAATGGCGACTACCACCCATCGGACCTGGGGTTTACCCTGGCGCTGCTGCCCAAATCGCCAGCCTAGCCAGAGCAGCAGCGTCATCAGTCCCCAGCGGATCAGAATTTCTTCGGTGATACCGCCGTATAGAAATCGCACTAGCAGCGGCGTGGGCTCAGCCGTCTCATAGGCTGGTGGTAGCAACGGGCGAGACAGCAAGGTAATGGCCGTCAGTAATCCGCCGCTGATCCACCCACCCACCACACTGGGCAACAGTTGATGAACCATGGCTTGCCGCCACGATCGCCCAGCGACCAGCGCCTCTGCCCCCGGTGCCGTTAGCCCTAGCCGGTGAGCCAAGAGCACGCCTGTCAGCACCGCTACCGACACCAAGACCGTGGGCTGCACCAGCATCAGTAGTCTGACCACAGCGGCAGGTGGGGCACCCTCTGGGAGCAAGGGCAAAGGCACCAACACCAGGGTCATCACCCCAGCCATGCCTGCCAACCACAACAGCCCAAACAGTCGCAGCCTATAGTTTTTATGCTTAACCATGGCTTTATCCTCAACTTCTTCTAAAATCGGTTTGTACAGGTCAATGACGCGGTCGAGCGTGCCGAGTGGATAGAAAGTACTGACCTGTGGTGTTATCAAGCATTCGCGAACTTATGGTTATAGGGTGTAGGTTGTCCCTTCAGTGATGAAGTCCTTTCTTTGGTACATTTGCTGATGTTTTTAGGGCCTGACGAGATCACCGACGACCCTTTCGATGCCTTTGGAAAACGGGATCGGATGCCTCGTCGCGTTTGAACACCTTGTAGGCGATCGCCAGAAACACGGGTACGACAACCAGCATTGATAGAGCCGTGTAGGTCGCGTGGAACTTGCTGACTGTGAATAGAGTCGGCGCGGTCACGGCGCTTCCGGCTACGCCCATCAAGAGATTGCCGCCGATGTTGTTCGCGAAGTGTGCGCCGATGGCGAGTTCGGTGGTTCCGTCAATCAACGAAACCACGGTCCACACTAGCCCCGGAACGAGGAAGTAGTTGATGAAAACCGTGAGCCAACCGCCAGCGCTCGCCTCCGGGTTGAGCAGGTGCGTCAGGGCGAAGATCACAGCTGGCACCAGCGCCAGAAAGACGCGGTTAGACCAAACAATACTCGCGCCCTGCACAATGTATCCGCGAAAGAAAAACTCTTCTGTGGTGGTCTGGATCGCAACGAAAATCAGCGCGATCGGCACGAAGAGCGCGAACGTTGTGAGGTCAAAGTTAAAAGAGAAGGTGTCGGGATAGAAGAAGTACTGTCCCAACCCAGCGATCAGCGCGATCGGCACGAACCACGCCACAAACCCATGACCGACACGCCGCCAGCTAATCTTTTCCCGCGCTGTGACCAGCGTCCGGGGATGGCGCTGGTGAATGAGGGTGATGGCGATCAGGATTCCCGCGAGGAAGAACAGAAAACTCGCCCTGAACGCAACGAAGCCCCCCACGAGGCCGAGCGCAGCGTAATCCAGCCGACTGAACGCCGCAAGCGCCTCCTGACCGCCGAGCAGGAACGCGACGCGGGGGGTGGCGATGCCGTTGACGACCAGCCCCACAAAGAAGATGACGACTAATCCCAGAACATACCGCCACCACCGATACTTACCCCACCCGGCAGCCTCCACGTAGGTAACTTTTTTCGCTTCTGCGATGAATCCCTTTGTTCTTTCGGTATTTTGCATCTTCATCTCCGTTCCCTTTATGGGTAAATTCTGTAGTGCTTGGATCGGGTTGCTCATCACAGTTGTCGATAGTTTCAGGATTTAACGGTGACTTCGATTGATCTGGTGGTACCAAATCCGGCATCGTTGGACATGCGCTTTCCCTTAGTCGAACCACCATCCGAGTGTTGACAGCCAATATCAACGGAGTTGTTGTGCTGTGTTTATTACTTTTGGTGCAGATTGTCTTTGTCTTAGCTCACTTGGGTGTAGTGCGTTCCAATGCTCGACTTCTTTCAGATTCTTACGGTGATTTATTAGATTCTTCTGGGGCTAGCGATCTGATGGGAGTCGCGCCCCTAACAAAACCCGTAAACCCTGACGAGCCAGCAATCTAGCAGTTGCTTTACCAATACCGCTACTGGTTCCAGTAATCGCAATAACTTTGTTTTGACCTACGGAAGAATACCGTCTTTTTGTAATTGCTTCTGGAGCGTTTTCGGCAGGCTTTTATTTAATATTGCAATGCCTCGGAGAACTACCCTCATAGCGCCAGGACTGAATTTCACTAGAGCGATCGAACTCGACATCAATCTCACAGAAATCACGATCGACAATCGTGTTGCCTCCGCTAATTATCGTAGTTGTCTCGCCTCGATCGTTCTGAAACTCATTCACAGAGGTTGGCTGATTAAACTCCCGTTCTCGATCCGTTCTGTAGGAATAGATTGTGTTTCCATTGGGTAACGTAAGCGTTGTCGTGGGTGTACCATATCTGCGAACAAACTCATTGATATTCCGACCAATCCAACTGTTCATTGTGCTATCCAATTGTTCTTTCGCTTGTTGATCGTCGCACCCGAACAAGCTCACGCTTGCTAAAATTAGCAGTATCGAAATCCAAGTCTTCATCTTCATTCCTCAGTGTTGAAAGGTTTTCATATGCGATCGTTCATTTCAGTCGCAGTAAACCTAGGTCAAAGAACTCAATCGATTAATCGTGCAGTCGTTTGAAAGGAGAGTCAATCGTGTTGTGCTATCTGAAGTGTACTGAGGATCAATGCTTGACTTCTTTCAGATTCCTGGGGTAAATTGTCAGATTCTTAAGGTGTTAGTGAACCTGTTTCGGCGTCAGTCCCGTGAATCGCTTGAACTGCTGCGTCAAATGGCTTTGGCTAGAGAAGCCAACTTGCAGAGCAATATCTGCGTTGGGTCAGCCTGTACTTAGCGAGTATCGCTAGATCTGTTTTCGACAGCATTAATTTTGCTTGTTCTACGCGCGGCTAATCACGTACTGATGGCAGGGCTGATTCTTCTCCTCAAACCCTTGCTTAATCTTCGTATCTATGCCTTGCCGTAGTAGAGCATAAGCAGACCTGTAAACTTTGCGATTTGAGGCTCTATAAGCAGCTCAATCTGGAACTGATGTTCTAAATCAGTTAATTGGCTAACATAATTTTTCTGCCAATTGAAGTTGATTTGAACTTAGAGAGACTGCCCCCCGGAGACTTCGATTCTCTGTCCAGTAATCCATCGATTCTCTTCCGACAGCAACAGCGCGATCGCCCCTCCAATATCATCGGGTTCACCCACCCGACCTAAAGCAGTTTGGGACGCAATGTACTTATTGATCTCTGGATTGTCCCGCACGACACTGCCCTCGGTGGCGATCGCTCCTGGAGCGACTACATTCACTGTGATTTGCCGCTGTCCTAGTTCCTTTGCTAAGGAGCGAGTCAGAACCTCGACCGCACCCTTTGTGCTGGCATAGATCGCTCGTCCTGGGCTTATGGTGCGGGTCAAAAAGGATGAAACATTCACGATTCGTCCACCATCTTTGAGCAATGGCAGCAACTTCTGAGTGAGAAAGAAGACACCCTTGAAGTTAACATTGAATATTCGATCAAATTCTTCCTCTGTTGTTTCTGCAAACAGTGAACCGCCACTAATTCCAGCGTTATTGATGAGGAAATCAAATTGCTCAATGTCCCAATTGTTTTGCAGGGCTTGCTTGACTTGTAGCACAAACGCATCAAGGGTTTCGATGCTGCTGATATCGAGCTGCAATGCCACAGCTTTATTGCCCATAGCCTCAATTTCAGAAACAACGGATTTTGCTTCCGCTTCACCGTTGAGATAGGTCACAATTACGCCCACTCCTTTCTTTGCGACTGCCAAAGCAGTATTACTTCCCAGCCCTCGACTCGCTCCTGTCACTAGAGCAATTTTTGGTTTATCTTGTGTCATTACCTTATTTCTCCAATGAAAGATGTTTAGGTGTACTCCTAGATAGAATTAATGGAGATATTGATCCTGCCGTTCTATCTATTCTGAGTGTTCTAAATGTACTGAGTTCTTGTGCTTAACTGCTTTCAAATTCTTATGCTGATTTACCAGATTCCTCTGGTGTTAGCGCACCTGTTTCGGTGTCATGCCAGTGTGGCGTTTAAACTGTTGCGTCAGATGGCTTTGGCTAGAGAAACCGACTTGTAGAGCGATGTCTGCGATCGCCAAATCCGTTTTCATCAACATCACTTTTGCTCGTTCTACGCGCTGTTGAATCACATACTGATGGGACGAAATCCCCATGGTTTGCTTAAACAAACTCGCAAAGTAAGTCGGGCTAATGTTCACCACACTTGCCAGTTCTGCCAAGGATAAATCTCGATCAAAATATGTGTGAATGTAATCGATCGCCTGCTGTAACTGGGTACGAGTAAAATGGTATTCCACGCCGGCCGGGACTGGCGCCGGTCTCGCGGGCCCCTCCGAGGGCGGGGCGGGGATCTTTCCTGACTCCCGCGAATAGTTAGAAGAAAATTTAGACATGAGGATCAACTCCTTGACTCATATTGCTGATTTCAGTTGTCAATGGGTTTAAGGATCGACAGGATCGCCGACCGCCCCACCTGTAGCTGTGTGCACGGCGCGGGCCATCTGCCCAAGCGTGTTGCCACGCGAGGTGGGATCGGCTCCTGCCATCAGGGCCGCACTGACGTCTTCACTGATAACGCGCACGACTGCGGTGGCCGCTGCGGCGTGTAGTCGCACCTCGATATCGTCAGGCGGTCGCCGCAGGCGATCGGCGATGATCTCGACCAGAGCGCGCTCTATTCGGTCGTTGGTCATCAGCCAGACTGTCCGCAGATCCGGCTCTTTTTCGGCCAGTACAGTCATCTTGATCACAGCCTGATCAAAGGACTGCTGATCGGGATCTTTAGTCCGATTCATCGCCCACTCCATGAGGTGATCTTCAAGGGAGACATCCCGAGGCCAGCGGCGCAATAGTGCCACAAACTCCTCGCCATCCTGCGCCAAGACCGGTTCGACACAGCTCTCCTTGTTGCGGAAGTACCGCCAGAGGGTGCGCACCGAGAGACCCACAGCAGCAGCGATTTGCTCGCCGGTCGTGGCAGCGATGCCTTGCTCCCAGAACAAACGCGCCGCCTCCCGCGAAATCTCCAGACGTATCCGCTGCTGCCGCTGCTCACTCATCCTCCCTGATTTGTGCTTATGCTTTGCCATGCCGTTGGTACCGTCACTCCCCACAACAGCCTTCCTTCCAGGAATCTGTCACTAAGTGACACTATAGCGCTTAGTGACAGATGCCGACAAGGGGTTGCATTGCTAATCAACAATCCATTTGGGCAAATAGCTATTCAAGCTCTGGCAATGCCGATGAGGGAGTGAAATCTGAAAGCCCCCGTCACAATCAGTAGGAGTGAGGTCACCCCCGCAACGGCCACTATCAAGGGGATTGTTAGACGGTATTTATATACTTTCCGTACAGGTTGTCTTTGTCTTAGCTAGCTTGAGTGTATTAGGTTCCAACACTCAGCTTCTTTTAGATTCTTACGGTGATTTATCAGATTCTTATGGGGTTAGCGAACCTGTTTTGGTGTTATGCCAGTAAGGCGCTTGAACTGTTGGGTCAGATGGCTTTGACTGGAAAAACCAACTTGTAAAGCGATGTCGGCGATCGCCAAATCCGTTTTCATCAACATCACTTTTGCTCGTTCTACGCGCTGTTGAATCACATACTGATGGGGCGAAATCCCCATGGTTTGCTTAAACAAACTCGCAAAGTAAGTCGGGCTAATGTTCACCACACTGGAAAGTTCTGTCAGAGATAAATCTCGATTCAGGTAAGTGTGAATGTAATCGATCGCCTGCTGCAACTGGTTACGAGTGAAGCGGCTGTTAGGTGATGCAATCGGTTTTATTAGGGTCGAATAGTTTCGGAGTAAATGAATTACCAGAACTTGAGTCAGTGATTCGACATACAATTTCCCCATCATGCCACCCGATCGCAACTCAGCCAATATCAGCATGCCAATCTGGTGAAGTTGCAGATCTTGCTGACCAAAACAATGTATAAACTCGAACCGTCTTGAATCCGTATCAGAGGCTTCAGCAACCTGTTGAATCAGTTCTGGTTTTAAGCAAATGAATAGTGGAGAGCAGGTGATACCACTTTTGTCTTGACACCAGTAGCTTGGCTGTCCAGCCGGAATAAAGAGATTGTCCCCTTCCTGAAGGATCGATTCATGCAGTCGATCGTCCCGTTTTTGAATTATATGAGTAGGATTCCCTAGGTGTAAGCTGAGCCAGTGGTCTGAGAGGGCTGGGAGTTCTACTTCATAGGTTGAAGCAGGACTTTGACACTGCTCAACCAAAATGCCACTCCAGTTCATTTGACGACTGGAGAGCATCAGTGGTTTATTGAACCGTTGGCTGAGTTCGAGCGAGTTGAGCTGGTTGCTGGCCATGGTGCTTGCTCTCACTGATTGCTTGGAACTACAAAATCAACACTTTCCAGCCCAGTTATGGCGCAGCGAAAGCGTTCATCAATCAGAGACACAAAAGGGTGACAAGGGCATAGAACCACAGGCCAGCGATCAATGCCTCTCTCCTTAGGTAGACTTTGCCAACTCATCCAGGGGTCGATCATTCTGCAGAACTGTTCCCATCTACTAATTCTATGTCATCGCTTTCATCAGCTTGTACTAGATAGGATCGTTTCAGCAATTCAGCAACTTCTTGCGCGATCGCAATCAGGGCATCATTCACTGGAGAGTCACAGAGTTAATCAGGTAGAGGTGTAATTTTATACTCAAAATCATTCTTGCATTGTGATACTGAACGCTTCATGGGATCACTCTCAATGAAATGCTGATTTGTAACTGCTTACGTCTCGTTCAAGCAGCTATGCCGCCATCAATTTTGAGGCTCGCACCCGTGATAAAAGCGGCTTCAGGGCCGGTGAGATAAGAAACCATGCCAGCCACCTCGTTGTCCTGTCCGTAGCGACCAAGAGCAATCATGTTAGTGATTTCTTTAGCAGAGTCCCCATCTGCGGGATTCATATCGGTATCGATCGGACCCGGTTGAATATTGTTGACCGTGATGCCGCGAGTCCCCAAATCGCGGGCGAGGCCAAGGGTAAAACTAGCGATCGCCCCCTTCGACAATGCATAGACCGAGAGACCAGCAAAGGGGGTAAAATCACTGATGAAGCTGCCAATCATAATGATCCGTCCTCCCTCGCTCATGTGACGAACGGCCTCTTGAGTGGCGACGAAGACGCCTTTGATATTAATGGCGACGAGTCGGTCAAACTCTTCCCTCGAGAACTGGTCGATCAGCGCTAAAACCAAAACGCCTGCGTTCTTGACGAGAATGTCGAGCCGACCGAGGGTGTTAACAGTCTCAGCGACGGCGTGTTTTACCGCATCTACATCGGCACTGTCAGCCCGAATCGCCAGGGCTTTTCCCCCGATTGCTTCAATATCCTGAACCACCTGATCAGCTTTTTGGGGCGAACTGGTGTAGGTGAGCGCAACGGCGGCCCCATCGTGAGCGAGACGCTTGGCGATCGCCGCGCCTAAACCGCGTGAACCGCCCGTAACCAGGGCAACTTTGCCTGCAAGTGTTGTCGTCATGATGGACTCCTTTAGGTGTGAAATTGTTGACTCAAGCTTGTGCTTCGATCAGTTTGCTGACGACATCTGAAAGCAGTGTTTGCCCCCTGACTGTTTGAACGTGGCTTCCCCCTTCAAAAACAATGTGACCAGAATTAAAGCCGCGCATCATCTCGCTGTAACTGTTGGCGGCTTCAGGCGAAAAGCCGAATCCGGACATTGTTGCCTGCCACTCGCTTTCGGGGACAGCGACAGCCTGTACGTCGCGTCCGAGAACGGCGGCAAAAGCGGCGGCGACATCGTTTGGCGAATAATCTGCTGCACCGTGCAGTTCGATGATGCGTTTGCCCGTCCAGTCTGCGGTCATCGCTTGGGCAACGGCACGTCCGATATCGGCAGCGCACACCATCGGAATCTTGCGCTCAAGCGGCGTATAGAAGCTCGGCAAAATGCCTTGCTCAGCGGCAATCTTCGCCACGCTGCCCCAGTTTTCCAAAAATGCTGATGCTCGCAAAAAAGCAACAGGGATTTCCAAATCGCCAAAAATTGTCTCTAAAATATGCGTCGTAAAAATGTTTCCCGTGCCCGAGGCATGTTGTGAGCCGATCGAAGACAGCAATACGACTTTCTGCACGCCAGAATTTTTGATGGCAGCAACGTAACACTCACCGATTCCTCTCGCCACCGCAAACATATTGGCGACGTTGTAGGCAGGCGGATTCATCGCGTAAACAGCGTCTGCATTCCGCATCGCATGGGTCATCGCTTCTAAATTGCTTAGGTCTGCAAAAGTAACGTCTGCGCCTCTCGCCCGCAAAGCAGCGGCGGTTTTGTCCGATCGCAAAACGACCCTCACCAACTGATTTTTCTCAAGCAAAGCGTCAGCAACCGCAGAACCTGTCTGCCCAGTCGCACCAAAAACTACATACACAAGATTTTCCCCTTGGCTCTATAGCGTGTTTACATCATCGTCTGGCGGATCGGGCGGACAATCACTTCATTGACATCAACATCGTCCGGCTGAGACACCGTATATAAAACAGCTCTGGCGATCGCCTCTGCGGCAAGGGCAGTTTTGCGAAGTTCTTTTAACAAGTCTTTGGATGACTCATCAGTGATATCAGAGCCAAGTTCAGTGGCAACGACCCCCGGAGAGATAGTGGTGACGCGAATGTTTTGTGATTCCTGCCGCAGTCCTTCAGAAATTGCCCAAACTGCATACTTGGTTGCACAGTAAACTGCTGCAGTGGGCACTACCACATGGGCACCAATGGACGCAGTATTGATGATTTGCCCGCCACCTTGCGCTTCCATAATTGGTAACCCCGCTGCGATACCATTCAATACACCCCGGATATTCACATTAATCATGTTGTCCCATTCCTCGACTTTCAGGGCATTCATGGGAGATAGGGGCATCACGCCCGCATTGTTAAAGATGACATCGACACGACCAAATTTATCTTTGGTAAAATCCACAAATGCCTTTACATCGTCGCGATTGGTGACATCCACAGCTTTGAACTCTGCTGTGCCACCGGAGGCATGAATCCCCTCAATTAGCTTTTCTAGCTTATCTGTCCGCCGCGCTCCCAAAACGACTTTTGCGCCATTTTGGGCAAGTAACTTTGCGGTGGCTTCACCGATACCGCTACTAGCTCCAGTGATAGCAATGACTTTGTTCTCTACATTTAGCATGGTGATTTTCCTTTTTATTTCGATTGGTTTGAATTAGAGAAACATGCCGCCAGAGACTTCAATTCTATGGGCATTGACCCAACGGTTATCTTCGGAAAGTAAAGATGCGATCGCCCCGCCAATATCATCGGGAAGACCAACTCAGCCTAACGCAGTTTGCGAAGTAAGGAAGGTGTTGATTTCTGAATTTTCACGTACTGCGCCGCCCGCAAAATCTGTTTTGATCGCGCCCGGAGCCACAACATTTGCGGCAATCTGTCGGTGTCCTAGCTCTTTTGCCATATATCGAGTCAGCACCTCGATCGTGCCTTTCATGCTGGCATAGGCTGAGTAGCCCGGTAGCGTAAAACGAGCATACCCTGACGAAAGATTCACGATTCGTCCGCCGTCTTTGAGCAGTGGCAACAGCTTTTGGGTGAGAAAGAAAATGCCCTTGAATTGGAAGTTTATCAATTGATCGAAATCATCTTCAGTGGTTTCAGTAAACGGCCTATGAATCCCAATTCCTGCATTGTTTACCAAAAAATCGAATTGCTTGGTCTGCCACTGATCTCGAAGCGTCTGTTTGACCTGTGCCGCAAATTCATCAAAGGGTTTTGTGCTGGAAGCGTCCAATTGCAGGGCAGCGGCTTTACCACCCATTTCTGCAATCTCAGAGACAACGCTACTTGCTTCTGCCTCGCTGCTGCGATAGGTCACGATCACATCGACACCTTTTTTAGCAAGGGCCAACGCCGTATCTTTGCCCAGTCCTCGGCTCGCCCTGTGACTAATGCGATCTTTGTGTTGTTTGTCATGATTCTTCTCCTTCTTAAAGTCAGTGATTCAATAAACCTGTGCAGCAGTCCCTTGCCTAAAAAGACCGCTGACTCGCGATTGCTTTACTAACTTATTGAGCTACGCCGTTATTTCCACCATACTTCAAATCCATCTACGAATATTTAACTTAAGTGTAATGAGTTCCAATACTCAAGTTCTTTCAGATTCTTCTCGTGATTTATCAGATTCTTATGACAGGAGTTTTGACTGTAGTGCACCCCTAAATTAGGACAGTGCTTTCAGTATTTCAAGGATCTCATCCTTTATACCATACTTCCCTTCAGCTTTTCAATCCATTGCTGCTCGTATTCAGTAGGAGTGAGATAACCCAGGGATGAGTGGATCCGTTTCTTCATGTACACATCCTCCAGAAAATGTTCCATCTGTTGATAGGCCTCCGTATAGTTCTCATACTCTGATAAATCAACCTCCTCTTCCTTGATCGTCCTCATCAATCGTTCTGCATACCCGTTTTGCCAGGCTTGCCCTACTTCCGACATGCTGATCTTAATTCTTTTCTCCTTCAAGATCTGGATGTACTCTTTTCCTGCATATTGCACTCCTTGATCTGAATGATGAATCTCAGGACATCTCTTCTCCAATGCCTTGTTTAAGGCTGTTATCGTCAAACTCTGGTCTAAACTTCTTGATAAATGCCATCCACGAATCCCGCGTGTGTACACATCCATCAAGATGGCTAAATAGACAAACTCCTGCGTCAGCTTGATGTAAGTGATGTCTCCCACCCACACCTGCTCAGGATAGTTAATCTCTATATTCAGCACCAGGTTGGGATAGCGGGGATAGGGATGACAGCTATTAGTGGTGCGCCGTCGTTTCCGCTCTAATGGCCTCACTAGGCCTAATTCACTCATCAGTCGCCTGACTCGCTTGTTATTGATCACATGTCCTCGGCGCAGCAGTTCTTCACGGAGTCGGCGATACCCATACACGGGATATTGTCCGGCGATCTCCACAATCTCTTTTTTGATGGTTGTCTCATCTTCCTCCAACTTGGATGGATAATAAACCTGACTGCGAGCATAATTCAAGACTTGACAAATCGTCGAAACTAGATGCTCTTGACTTAGCAGAATTACCAACTCCCATTTTTGTCTAGATTCAAGTAGCTCGAGGCTTTTTTTGCGATGTCTAACTGAATAGTCAGCTGCCCAACTAACCGTTCTAACTCAGCGATCTTCTGATCTTCTTTGTCATGGTTGTCATGCTTCTCAAAAATACTGGGAGCCTGCTCAAGAAATTCTTTGCGCCAGCGATTGAGAACATTGTTATTGATTTTGTGGGTACGACAGAGTTCAGCAGAGGTTTTCTCACCAGATAGGAGTTGAAGAACCAACTTAGCTTTGAACTCAGGGGAGTATTGCCGACGATGGATAGTCATAGGTGCCTTTTCCTCTAAACCAGGTTACAACTCTTAGCCCTGTGTCCGAAATCAGGGGCGCATTACATGCCGTTTACCCTGGGATCATTCCCTGAGATCAAGGCCAAATCTACAAAATCAGGAAAAATCGTAAAAACCGACTGTACTTAAGAGACTTGAACCTGAGACCCTGAATGGGCTGACTGTAGTTCCGAGCACAACTCTCTGCCGATCAGAGGCTGTAACATCATTAAGCAAAGGTCATATGCTGTTACATATGTACTCTTTTCTTCTTGACTGATCATTCTGCCTCCCTCACCCTCTAGGTTTCATCATGCTGCAAACACTGGACAGCCCAACGGAAGTCTTCTCAGACCTGCTTGTGTGTTCCTATACCAACTGCACTGGAGCGCTGCAGATTGCCCGGATTAGCAATATCCCTAGCTGGTATTACGAGCGGGTGGTTTTTCCTGGTCAGCAGTTGCTCTTTGAGGCCCCACCAACTGGGATTCTGGAAATTTACACAGGTTCTTTTGCCAGTTCGATTCTGGCTGAACAGCTTCCCTGCCAGGACCTCAATACAGATCCCAACAAGACCTGGATCCCAAAGCAACATCTAACAGCAATGGCATCGTGATATATCAGGGATTTACAGACATCTTCTTACTGAGGATGCTTTCCAGTGCTTACTGAGCATCATGGCATAGGGTTCAGATCTGGATGCTCAAGTATCCAATTTCGGCGGACTGTATCCAGCTCAAAAAGGATCTCGCGGTGTTCTGGAGAGCGGATCATAACTTTGCATCCAGCTGACCGCCACAAACCGCTCCCTCATAGCTGTCGGGGGAGCTTAGAAATAGAGTGAAGGAAAGATCGGTGCGGATAGGCTGCCCCTCACAGGTCATGACGGCGTTGTCTACATGGGAACCGTAGGCCATTTGGGCATACCAGCCTGCAGTTAACTTGCCATCGATAAATTCCCCTTGATCTGCCAGCGTCAGAATCTGAGATAGCTCCTCTGGACTGAGAATCTCTGCCATTCACAGGATCATGTGTTTGTCTACGCTTGAGAGATCAAGATCATGCCTTAACCCAAAGTATTATTAGTAACTTTCTTGACTTATTGATAGTAATTTCTAGAAAAAACCTCTATCCGAACCAGGTTTTCCCCTCTTCAGCCGAGTAAAAGGGCTATGGGCGGGGACGATCTGTGTGAAGACTTCGAGAACTATTGACAATAAATATTAATTGTGAGACAAATGCTTGATGACACTTATTTGCAAAACTGTGCTGGTGATGGGTCATTTCTGGCCTGTCCCCTTGATCATCCTCACTCATGGATTAACTTGAATATGCATCTGAAAAGAAAGATTTGGACCAGCGTTGGAGCCTTTGTTGTGGTCGGGGCTGGGTTAGTCTACATTCCCGCGATCACGCAAACCTCAGCCCAGTCACAGCTTTTGCCTCAGGCCGATCCCCTCACTGCAGTAGAGGTAGCCCCCAGTACCCTGCTGTTTGCCCAAGGGGGTGAAGGGAGCGAGATGATCCCCAATACTGATGAAATGGAGGATGTAGCAACCGGTCAGGCTATCGTTACCCATTTCGTCGATCAGGTGATCATCCCGACCTACGAGCAATTGACCCAGAAAGCCAGCACCATGGCTGACGCAGTGATTGCATTTGCAGATCAACCCACCGAGAAAACCCTTCAGACCGCCAGACAGTCCTGGATTTCGGCCCGTGATCCCTGGGAACAAAGTGAAGCTTTTGCCTTTGGACCTGCTGCTTCTCTGGGGTACGATGCTGACCTGGATGACTGGCCAGTGAATGAGACCGACGTTATTGCTGTCTTAAACAGTGATCAGCCTCTGACTAGGGCGACGATTGCAGAACTACAAACCACCCAGAAGGGCTATCACACTATCGAGTTCCTGTTGTTTGGCCTCAATAACAACAAGACTTTGTCAGAATTTACGGAGCGGGAGTTGGAGTATCTCCGCGCTTTGGCGATTCATTTTGAGGATACGGCCTCCGCTTTACTGGCCAGTTGGGTCGAGGGTGTTGAGGGAAACCCGCCCTACCGACAGGTCCTAGTCACAGCAGGGGAGGTAGATAATCCAGCCTATCTGACGGTGCGATCGTCCGTGGTTGAGTTGGTGGCCGGAATGATTGCGCTTCTGGATGAAGTGGCCAATGAAAAACTTGGCGATCCGCTCAGTACCCAGGAGACCTTTGGCTTTGAAAGCCGCTTCAGCCAGACTTCTTTGGATGATTTTCGTAATAATTTATTGAGCGTACAGTCTGTTTATATGGCCAAATTGCCCGATGAAACAGGATCGGGAGACACCAGCCTCAGTCGCTACATTGCCAGCCAGAATCCAGAGCTGGATCAGCAATTCCAACAAAAGCTGCAGGCTGCGATTGCTGCCATTGAAGCCGTACCAGCACCAATTGAAGCAACACTCAGTGATTCCGAGGCTTTTGCCCAGCTTTCTCAGGCCCAGATCGCGGTTCTAGACCTGCTCAAAACAGTTGAAGATGAGATCCTGCCCATGGTGCAAAGCTAGCCTGTGCTAAGCTCGGCACTCAGTAAATTTGCATATGCATTTGGATAATCATCCATGGTTCAGTCTCCGTTTTCTCTGCGCTCCTTGGGGGGGCGTTTTCTGATCCGGTATCTTGCTGTCTGGGTTCTGCCCGGTTTGCTGGGCCTATGGCTGGCGGGTGGGCTGCCTGCTGAAAAGGTTCTCTCTCAATCGGCAAGGCCCCTGGCAGGGGGAGAGACCACCGCCTTTATTCGCAGTTCCCAAGCTTACGAACAACCTTCCGCCAATCTCACTGAGCCTCTTCTCAAGAAACATATTCAGGGTGATATCGCTTTTGAAGCTGTCTTTGTAACCGCTCCCGCAAAAGTTAATCCTGGCCTCGGACCATATTTCAATAATGCCTCCTGTGTCGGCTGCCACATCGGTAATGGCCGGGGGTTGCCAAAAAAAGGCCAACGGCTCGTGCGGGTCAGTGGTGATGCCAAACCCGATCCCGCGCATTTAAAGAATGGCCAGGGATACTTTCTGGAGGATATTGCTCAGGGCGAACAGGTTTTTGCAGTGCCAGGGCTGGGAACTCAAATTCAGGATCAGGCGGTTTACGGAGGCAGGCCCGAAGCAACCGTGCAGATCGAGTGGCAGGAGACGACCGATCAGTTCGATGACGGCACTTCCTATCAATTGCGCTATCCCCAGCCGCTGATCACCGTTGCAGATGGATCCCGTTTGCCAGCGTCAGTTGCAATATCTTTGAGGATTCCACCGCCAGTGTTCGGACTAGGACTCCTGGAAGCTGTACCAGAAGCGGACATCATGGCCCTGGCAGATCCAGAGGATCAAGATGGTGACGGGATCTCAGGCCGCCCGAACCGGGTGTGGGATGTGGAAGCAGGAGCAGCCGCATTAGGGCGCTTTGGTCTGAAGGCCAATCAACCCAACCTCATCCAGCAAACAGCAGCTGCCTATGCCCACGACATGGGGGTGAGTAATCCCCTCTTTCCCGAAAAAGATGGTACCTATGAAATTGATCTGGAAACTGTTGAATTAGCCACGATTTACACCCAAACCCTGGCTGTTCCGGCGCGGGTGCTCTGGCAAGATCCAGTCGTGCAGCAGGGAGAAGCCCTCTTCAAACAAGCCCAATGTGTGGCCTGCCATGTTGAAACATTGAAACCGGATCCCGAGCGATTGCCGAACTGACTAATCAGATCATTCATCCCTACACTGATCTGCTTCTGCACGACATGGGATCAGGCTTAGCGGATCAGCGACCGGACTTTGAAGCGACAGGCAGAGAATGGCGGACTCCACCCTTATGGGGGGATTGGGGCCACCCAGGCGGTTCTGCCCTACGCCAAATATCTCCACGATGGTCGGGCCCGTACCTTAGAAGAGGCCATCCTCTGGCATGGAGGAGAAGCAGCAGCAGCCCAAATCTCCTTCAAGTCAATGACAGCCTCTGAACGGCAAGCCCTGATCCGATTCTTACGCACCTTATAGCCGTTCTGCTCCTGCCTACGGGTTGAGCGCCAATGCCTCTGCTCGGGATCGGTGTCTGGATGTGTCCTGATTCTGCCAGTATTTGAGAATCTGATCCCCCACAATCTGAGGGTAGAAATAGTGAAAGAAATGTCGTCCGTTAGGGCAGAGCCACAGCTGATCCTCAGCTTTGAGAACGGGTTTCCACATCTCCATTTGCATCGGATCTACTACATAATCATCCTGAGCAACCACGAAACCAATAGGGGGCTGGAGCTTGATTGGACGGCTGGCCGTTTCCATCCCCCCAGCAGTGAATGAAGAGATAACGAAGACGTTAGATCCTGATCCAGGATTTTCAGGATTTGCTGAGCTCTAGATCGGCTTTGGGATCCGAACAGGAGCTTGACCATGTGAGCCAGGAGAAACTCACGGCTACAGGGAAGTAATTGTCGCAACAGATAGTAATGGGCCTGCCAGTCCACCGCTGGAAATCCCCCCACTGCCAACAAGGTGAGAGAGCAAACCCTTTCTGGATGATCAAGGGCATAAAGCCAGGCCAGCAATCCTCCCGTGCTGTGACCGATCAGATGCATGGGTTCAGGGCATGCCTTCAGGTGGTCGTGCAGGAGATTCAGTGCAGTTTGCAGACAGCAGGGTTCATCAGCGGTCTGAGAATAATCCCAGGACTTGATAACACCAAACTGCCGCAAATAGCGAGCTAGAGGCAGGTTAAATTTTTGCAATGCAGGGCTGGGATTTAGCCAGAGGGCTTCATGCGCAAACAACATATTAAAACGATCCTTCAATTTTTTCTGGAAGCAATGAGATAAGTAGGGCCGATGAACCACCTCCTACCCTGGTTGGTAGATCACAAGCCCTACAGTTCTGCTCTCGACTCACAAGGGTCACACCCGTGAGGGACAAACTTAGGAGCTGCCTGAAGTGAGCTTTAAGCTTGCCTACCCATACCATATGACCTATTGAGAATATTTAGCAAGAGGTAGCCGTAAATTCTTGTTAAGCTTGCGCATTTACTCGTCGGCTTAATTCTTAGCAGGCAATGAAAATCAGACATATCTGCATTCCTGATCACTCTGCCTGGAGGCAGCGATAAGCATGCCATATGAAGATGAGTTTCAATAAATCTGATCTATACAGCAGGTTTTCAGACTAGGATCAAAAAGTCTGTTGGTTTCCAGGCAATCACTGATGCTCACCCAGAAAACCCAGATCCCACCCCTGGAAAACGGGGATCGGCTGAGCCGTGATGAATTTGAACGGCGTTATCTGCTGATGCCAGAAGTGAAGAAAGCTGAGCTGGTGGAGGGGGTGGTTTACATGGGATCTCCTGTGCGGCTGCAACATCATGGCTATCCTCATGCCCTGATCCTGGGTTGGTTGGCCGCTTACCATGCTGCAACACCTGGCACCCAGATTGCCGACAACACCACCGTTCGTTTGGATCTGAATAATGAACCTCAACCGGATGCCTTACTCAGATGGGAGCCAGGATCCTCGACGGTGAGTGAAGATGATTATCTTGAGGGACCACCGGAACTGATTGTTGAGATCGCCGCCAGCAGTGCCAGTATTGATCTGAGAGATAAACTCAAGGTTTACCAGCGCAATCACGTGCAGGAATACCTGGTCTGGTCTGTCTATGAGGAGAAACTCGATTGGTTTTTCTTGCAGACTGAAGGCTATCAAAAATCTCTACCCGATCAAAACAGTATAATTAAAAGTCAGATCTTCCCCGGTCTATGGTTAGACGTATCGGCTCTGCTGCAGGGAAATCTGGCCCAAGTTCTAACTGTTCTACAACAGGGTATTCAGGGAGGTGTTCATAGCAAGGATCGCCCGCGCATGTAATCAGGGGGCTCAACCCCCATCAGCTTCAGCAGCGTTACGGGCAGATCAATGGCCTCTCCGGTGGGCAGGACAGAAGCAGGAATGCCTGGCCCTTGGATCATCAGAAATCCCTTGGATCGATGACCTCCCGTGCGGAAATAGGGGACCGGACCGATACAGCCCAGATCTGGACTCACCATCACATCTGTCGGGTACTCTTCCTGCCAGTGAACGATGAGGTCTGCAGGAGGTGCTTTAGGATCCAGGAGATTTTTACTAGAACGAGTGCGATCAATGCTCTCCACCATGGGTGCTCCGGTGCGACCATCCCGTAACTGCGCCAGTGCCTGGCAGAGATGATCACAGAGGGCCTCGTATTCTGCAGGATCCACACAGCCCTGAGCTTCTCTCCCCTTGAGATTAATGCGAATACATCCTTCAGAAAAACTGGGCAGGGCAAAGGCTTGCATGCGAGGCCAGAGAGGTCTGTACCAGTTGTTGGGTTGCCAGTTCAGGCTATCTCCAGCCTCCATCTGGGCCAAGGGGGATGCCAGATCCAGCTGAGCGGTTTCTGTCACTCCCTGCCAAACGGCGAATTTCCAATGCTGCGAAGGATAACTTTTGAGGGGCAGCAGAGCTACGCTGTAGTGATTGGGGGTAAGAGCGGCTTTGCCAGGAAAAGTCCAGCGGTACATGAACTCCGGCAGCAGAGCCATGCTGGGAATATCCTGAACATTGGGACCCATGCCATGAGCAGCGAAGATCGCCACGATTGTCTCAGAACCCACCTCCTCCAAGATTTCGCCCACCGCCCGATCCACTGCCTGCAAAATCTCTAGAAAGGCTCCTGTTTCGGCAAACTCAGACAGAGGATGAGGATAGAGTGTTTGCCAGAAAGAATGCTCTGCAGCATGAACTTCCCCAAAGAGGGTCAGAAAGAGATCCCAGGGTTCCCGCTGCCACAGATCACGACAGATCTGACTTCGACGCTGGATCCCTGTCAGTAATTGCTCCTTCAGATGGTGTTGATCCTTTCTGTCGTAGGGATTGGCATGATCATTGGTTCCCAAACTTTCTTCGTCATATGCCGGATGAGGTCCATAGCGGTGGATGATCTCCTGCAGTAAATCTGGAGGCGAAGAACCACTATGACACTGCTGGGAGTGAGATCCCCATCCCAGGATCTGCACCCCATTCACCTGCTCAGACAACCGCGCCTGAGACATGTCAAAAACTGCTACACGGCAGGCCTCTTCCAACGCATAAAATGGGAGCACCTGCTGAAAATCATAGGCCCCAATTTCATAGGCCTCATAGGTGCGGGGATCATAGGTGATCGGGCCCCAGTAACCTAATTTTTCTGGATAGCATCCAGTTAAAAAGGTGGTCCAGGGGGTTTCGGCGCGGTAATGGGGAACATTGGTCAGCCTGCCGAAAGCAGCTTGTCTGTGAAAGTTAGCCAGGTTTTTGAGGTGCCCCTGCTGGATCAAACTCTCAAAAACATCTGGATCAAGAGCATCAAGGCCAATGGCCAGAACCTTCTGTTTCCTCTGCATTTGATCCCGCCTCCATCCCAGACCTCTGAGTCTACCCCGAAGCTGAGGCTCAAGATACCTCAACCTATGACATAACTGACATAAACTCCTCAAACTTACCACTGGCACTGCGAGGGATCTCGGGCACCTGTGTCAGGCGAATCGAGAAGGGATGCCGCAACCGTGACAGCAGGATCTCTCGAACCGCAGTCTCCTCCTCGGGAAGTAGGGCGCGCTCCGCCACAAATCGGATCTCCACCAGTTCCAGGGAATGCTGCACGATCTGGGCCTGAGAAATGGGGGATACCTTTGTAAACTGAGTGATCCCCACCGCAGGCCACATGTGCTGACCATCCGGTAATCTCAACATATTGCGCACCCGACCCATGATCCGTTTCAGCACTGGTAGTCCTCGACCACAGGGACAGGGCTCACCCACTTCGGCATAATCCCCAACTGCGTAGCGCAGGAGCGGTGTTGCAAAGTTATGGAGTGGGGTAACGATCACTCGCCCGATCTGACCCGGCTGACAGGGTTGATCTTGTGCATCCAAAATCTCTACCAGCGCCCCTTCAGACTGAATGTGGTAATGCTCGTATTCAGGGCACTGCAGGGCAATGTAGCCCGCCTCCTGGGTACTGTACATATCAGTGACTGACACCCCCCAGACCTGACGGCAGAGATCTCGCGTTTCTGGAGCAAGGGTTTCACTGAGGGTGCGCACTTCTCGCAGTTTTTCCAACCGCAGATTAGCCGCTGCAAAAAAGCGGATCAGGGCTTCTAGGTTGGAGGGAAACGTCAACAGGTAATCGGGTTGTACCCGCATCAGCCAGGCTGCTTGCACCTTAATATCGGTGTACACTCTTAGTCCTGCCGCCATGCCAGTGGTAAAGATGATATCTGTGGCAGGTCCCCATCCTTGACTAAAGGCCCCATCGGGAGGTGTGGCCACCTGATCTGGAAAGTGACGAATGGCGGCCAGCGTACCGGATAGATCTCGCTGATGCCAGAGGTGCTCCCGCAGAGTAAATGCCTGCCAGAACTGCCGTGCCCGCGCTGTTTTCAGCACTTCTACGGGTAACCCTGTCGATCCACTGGTTTTCACATGCCTTGTGTTGCCATGCTCAGGTGGAATTGCATCGCTGTTGATAGAAGAACCAGCTTGTTGTAATTGCTTACGAGTGAGGATGGGAAGATCTGACCAGATCTGAGGTAAAGCAGTTTTGGTCAGTACAGCAGGATCCAGTCGTCGACGGTAATAGGGAATCGTCTCATAGGCATGGCGCAGGAGGGGCACAAGCTGCTGAAATTGATAACGGTGGATCTCCTCAAGGGACCACCACTGCGAACGATCCAGCTGGTACTGTAGGGCCAGAGCTGTGGCCGCCTCAGCATCGGGAATCGCAGGCCATGAGATCCCAGGGATGGAGGATCGGGGTAAGGGATCGGGGGTGTTGGTCACGGGAATTCCTATCTGCTCAACTCAAGCAATACCATGACTGATTTCAGGAAAATCAAAGCGGAGTAGAAATAGGCTTAATTAGATCTTGAGGGAATCAGGATGAGAATAATGATACCAAAGCTTCCTGATCTTTTATTATGTTTGGACGAGTATTTTTGATCTATACGTTGGGTCATTCTGATCCCCAAAAAGATGAGTCAGAGTCTACAGTGATCTCGATCCCATTTGAGCCCGCAAGCATTGATCAGTTCATCGAAGTTTCCATTAGTTCTACTTCCGATTAAGGAAGCGGGCATAGGCTAGTAGGAGGAAAAATGTTGTTGAGTGAAGTTTCCATTAGTTCTACTTCCGA
>JAAUUJ010000215.1 GCA_012030715.1 Synechococcaceae cyanobacterium SM2_3_1
CGTCTTCCTGGATCTGGATGGGAATGGGGTGCGGTATCCCAAGCCCAGCATCTCACACCGGCCACTCAGCCGACTGTAGGAGCAGACTTTGCTCGGATCTACACCGCCTACCCCCTGGGGCGTCCACCGGGACTGCCTGGGATCCAGGGACCGTTGGCTTTCCTGTCAGAGGACACGCTGCTAGTGGGTGGATTTGCTGCCAGTTCCAGTGGGGCTCTTTACAAGGCTAAGGTGCTACGGAGGCCAGACACTCATATCATCGGCTTTGATAATGATGCGAATCCGCGGACGCCCTATGAGGTTGAGTATTTCACCGATGCACCCTTTAATGATTCTGGACTGGTGATCACGCCAGAAGGGCTGATCCTGGCCAACCAATGGCCACCCCCTGGAGTGAATCAGCTGCGGATCTCGGGGGGAACACCGTATCAAACTTTGCCGGAAGGACTGGGTGGACTGGCTTTTGTGCCCCCAGATCTGCCTGGAGCCGAATTACTGAAGGCAGTCTCCATTTGGCGGGGGAATTCCTTCTTCACCCTCAATACCTCGATTGCAGGCACTTTTGAGGATGGCAAGCCGCGATTGCAGATTGACTCACAGGATTTTGAGACCACCGTCAGTCGTGAACCTGGGGCGATTGCCTATGTGCCGCTGAATGCCCCAGAGTTTGATGGTGTTCCCTACTAACATTGGAACATGATACCTACGACCGTTGAGTTCAAGCAGGATCTGTGAGCTACCTTTACGACGACATGAATCGGAGACTAAAATCGACTGGCGCACTAGAGCGAAACTTCTTAATAGCGCCTGCAATGGGATCTGGCCTAGAGTCCATACATCAAATAGTGGATGGAACTAGAGAAGTTGTAGAAGAATATATCTATGCTGGAATAATGCCACTACTAAGATTGGAAGATAGTAGTAGAGATTATTACCTTAGAGATTCTATAGGCTCAGTGATTGGTCTTGTAGATGAAAATGGGCAAAAAGTTGCTAATTTCCACTATGATGGATTTGGAAACTTAAGAAGTGGATCTGATATTGACATCCTTGAAAGTGTAGGCGGGGATTTTCGATTTCAAGGATAATGATTTGATCAGTCTACAGGTTTCTACAATTTACGATCACGAGATTATGATCCAGTTATAGGTAGGTTCTTAAACCGAGATTCAATTGGTTATGTGCAGATAATTCCTGAGAGTTTCGATCCATATCAATATTCATATAGTTCACCTTTCATATTTATAGATCCAAGTGGAATGTAGACTGGGAGCGTCCCTATACCCAGCGCTACGAAACCTATATTTATCAATAAGTCAAGCAAGCTACTATTGAGAAAGCTAGCCAGAATGAGGGGTTGAGTCGAGACCAAGTTGAAGGCATATTCAACCATCAGTTTGAGCTACGTCAGGCAAAAAAACCAAGGGTTTCGGTCCAAGAAAATCAGTATCGACGAGATCAGCATGCGCAAAGGACATCATCAATATGTGACCGTTATTAGTGATCTCGACAATCATTGTCTGCTTGAGGTGGTTGATAGTCACAAGGCAGAAGAGATCATTGTAGCCCTGAAAAGCTTATGGACAGAGGAAGAGAGGCTGATGGTCGAGGAAGTGAGTATGGATATGTGGGCCGGATTTGCTCATGTGATCAGGAAGGTATTCCCCAACGCTCGTATTGTCTAGGACAGATTCCATGTAATGCAGAAAGTCATCAAGGAGCTCGATAGAATCAGACGACAGTCGCGGATTACGGACAAAGGTGCAAAAAGACTCATTCTTAAGAATCGTAAGGACTTAAATGAAAAAGAAAAGGCAAAACTGGATAGCTATTTACAGCAAAGCCAGCGTCTCAGGCAAGCGTATGAATTAAAAGAAGAGCTTCTCAACATCTTCGAGAGGGTGGGGATCTGTGAATACTTTGCTAACCGTTCGCGCCAGCGGCGCCTTGGCGCAGTGACAAGTTGGATCATGAAGGGAATCAACAACCGGATTAAGCGGATTAAGCGGCAAGGGTATGGGTTTACCAATATAGCTAACTTAATACTCCGCCTCGCTTATGCGAACAGGGCTCGATTATTAGCAGCGTTTTGGCCTTAGTAATTCTTTATCACCATAAGTCCAGGAGAGCCTATCAGGACTGAACCCAAGAGCATTTAGTAATGCAGAAGCAAATAGTTCGCAAGCGACTGACTCTAGAGCGTCTTGAGGAAGACTGTGCAAAATAGCGCTAAGGTTGGCTGTCGATGTGTTTGCTATATCAAAAATTCCAAAGACTAAAGCAGTGTTGTAAGCCTTGATTGATATTCGATCTACAACTACCTGAATATGGCAGCTAACAGAACCTCTGGAGCTAGGTCTATACAACCCCAGTCTGTGAACATAATTTCAGACTATTGCCTTGCATTGTATCTAAATGTCCTTCATCCTTTTTTCATAAATTCTAGATAAGCCTTCAGTACTCCCTCCGGATCCTCAAAAGGCGGATAGTGACCGATCCGTGGATCCAGTTGCACTAGAGGAGATTGGGGTAAGAGTTCCTGCCAGCGTTTGGGAATATCCTTTCCCGAGACTGGATCTGCTGCCCCGTTAATCAGACAAAGCGGGATCTGAGCATGGAGTAAAGCACCCACCCACCGATCCCGTTGCACTTCCCGTTCCTTTAAATAAGTGAGCACCTGCGGAACCACCCGTTGCCCCTCATGAAAGCGCAGCAGCTGCCAGAATTCTTGAAAGTCTGCTTCTGTGGGGGGGGTGTTCGGCCCAAAGGTGCGGCTGAGCTGTTTGCAAAAAACGCTGTAGGGGGTGGGAACCAGCGGCGCGATCGAGGCCCCCAGGGGAGTGAGCAGAAACTTCTGGATCGGGGCCAGATGGGTAGCTTCAGGAAAGAGTCCGCCATTGATAAAGCAGGCAGACAGGATCTGAAAAGAAAGCTGTTGATCCACCTGTCGGGCTAGCAGTTCCTGAGCTGTGGTCACCCCGTAGGCATGAGCCAGCAGATGGGTTTCCCCGATCTCGAGAGATTGCAGCAACTCCTGAACCAGATCCGCAAGTACCCCGATGCCATACGATTCCTCTTCAGGTTTGTCGGAAAATCCTGAGCCAAGCAGATCAGGAGCAACCACCCGAAAGTGCTGAATCAGGCTGGGCCAAAGTTTATGAAACCCCCAGGATGCAGTGGGGTAAGCATGGATCAGCAGCAACGGCGTTCCCTCGCCACCGTCCTGGTAGAAAATTCGGTGGTTCTTAAACTGGAAAAACTTCCCCTGATCTTGCCATTCCTGTAGCTTCACAACTTATATACCCATGGAGCACCCCAATCTATTTTAGTGGTTAACTGGCCTCTGGACTTATCGTTACTGCCCTGCAGCAAAGATCTGTTCTGCCGTCAGATTCAGGGCTGGAAATACAGAAGAGGCAATCCGATCATCTCCACGAAATTGCTGAACCTGATACTCTCCCTCAACTAGCTGATAGATCGAGAGTGTTGGTTTTTTGGGGGAGCCAATATAGCGTCTTCCTCCCAAGCCCAGATAATCTACAACCCAGTATTCTGGAATCTCTAAAGCTTCGTAATCAATAAATTTGTGTCCATAGTCATCACGCCAGTTGGTACTCACCACTTCAACGACAACCTTAACTGACCTTCCTTGAGTAATCGTCGATCGTTTTTTCCAGAGATGTTCATCCTTCAAGTTCAATCGGTCTAAAACAATTACATCAGGATTATATCCGGAACGATCTGAATCTACAGGTTTAACAATTACCTGCCGAGGAATGATAAAAGGTAGTTCTAGCTGATCGATCTCAACACCAAGTTTCATGCCAATAAATCCAGCAACTTGCTCATGAGATCCAGTGGGTTGCATCTCAATAACGACCCCATTCCTCAATTCATAGCGACCATAACCATCTGGATACCAGTCCAGAAAATGATCTAAGGTCATCAGCTCAGGGACCGCTTGAACCATGTCCTGTATGCACCGATCTCTACATTGTTTCTAGATGTAGTCTAGCAAGTTAATTTCTCATCATTAAGAACTTATCTAAGGATCCTTCATAATGAGGATAGTCCACTAGAATCTGTTTGCTCTCCAGGGGTAAATAACCCCAATGGTAGACAGAGATCTGAACAGGATACACTTAAACGTAGTCGATACGAGTTTGAGGGAGAGGCCCATGAATATGGATCGGATTGAAAATGTCGTGATTATTGGATCCGGGCCTGCAGGACATACAGCTGCTATTTACGCGGGACGGGCCAATCTCAAGCCTGTGGTGTTTGAGGGCTTTCAGGCGGGTGGAGTGCCCGGTGGCCAGCTGATGACCACCACCGAAGTAGAAAATTTTCCTGGCTTCCCCCAGGGCATTTCTGGTCCTGAGCTGATGGAAACATCCGTGCCCAGGCGGAACGGTGCGGAGCCGAACTTTATACCGAAGATGTAATCGAAGTGGATCTGAGCCAGCGGCCCTTCTGCGTCCGTTCAGAAGAGCGGGAAGTGCGGGCCCATAGCCTGATCATCGCCACTGGCGCCACAGCCAAGCGCCTCAACCTGCCCGGAGAAACCACCTACTGGAATCACGGTATGTCTGCCTGTGCCATCTGTGATGGAGCTATGCCCATCTTCCGTCAGGTGGATCTGGTGGTGATCGGGGGGGGTGATACTGCTTGTGAAGAAGCCACCTATCTAACCAAATTCGGTTCCCATGTTCACATGCTGGTGCGGAGTAACCTGTTGCGGGCCAGTAAAGTCATGCAGGATCGTGTCCTCAACCATCCCAAGATTACAGTTCACTGGTACACCGAAGCGGTAGAAGTCATCGGCGATGGCCTGCGGTTGACCGCGGTAAAGCTGCGCAACAATCAAACTCAGGAAGAGCAGCTCATGGAGGCCGGAGGCCTTTTCTACGCGATTGGCCACACCCCCAACACGACGCTGTTTCAACATCAGCTGGATCTCGATCCCACGGGCTACATCCTTGTCCGGCATGGATCAGTAGAAACCAGTGTGGAAGGGGTCTTTGCAGCAGGCGATGTGCAGGATCACGAATTCCGGCAGGCGATCACGGCAGCGGGCACAGGTTGTATGGCGGCCATGCTGGCAGAACGCTGGCTATCGGCTCAGGGGCTAGCTCAGGAATTCTCTACTGATGCAGGAATCAGGAGCAAAACACTACCAGCAACCGACCTAGCCTCTGAGGTTGAGTTTGGGGGTGCAACAGAGGATGCAGCCAGCCATGGTGTCGCGGATGTGGAATTCACGGGTGAAGAGGGTCTGGATCTCTCGGCAACCCGTCATCAGGGAGGCTATGCCCTGCGGCGACTCTTCCACGAAAGCGATCGCCTGATCATGGTGAAATATAGCGCACCCAGCTGTGGCCCCTGCCGTTCTCTCCATCCCATTCTCAATAAGATTGTGGATGAATTTGAGGGCAGGATCTATGCCGTGGATATTGATATCACTCAGGATCCGGATATCGCTGAGGCGGGTGGTGTAACCGGAACCCCCACCGTACAGTTCTTTAAGAATAAAGAGTTGGTGGAGCAGATGATCGGGGTGAAGCCCAAGAGTCAGTACCGCGAGACGATTGCCAGGCATGTGGAGACTGCCGTTGCCGTGATTGATTGATAAGCACAATCCTGTCCAGACCCAGTTCACCCCTGAGAGCCCTCGCCTAGGATAGGAGTGAATAGCATTACTTACCTGAATAGTTGGGGGGCTCGTCATGGCAATCGTTAAAGTCATCGCCACCGGACTCGGGATCGGGGTGGTGGGTGTAGGTGTGGCTGCGGCTATGACTAACCCCTCACCAGAGGAGTATCAGGCCTATGCAGTAGAGGCCTTGAGTGCCTATGCCAGACAGGAGGTGTGTAGCCAGCAGGAGCCGTCGTTTCTCCAGAAAGGATGTGAAATGATGATCCAAACACTGCAGCCCACCCTCCATGATGTTTTGCTCGCAATACCCAACGGCGGAATTTTATTCTCTTCAGCTCTACGTCTACTGGACATTTCCCCCGTCCAGATCACTCCCCTCTCTCCGAATGCAGATCTTCCAGCTACCACTTTGCAACCTTGGCGGCGTTCCAGCAGTTT
>JAAUUJ010000216.1 GCA_012030715.1 Synechococcaceae cyanobacterium SM2_3_1
GGATCCCACGTTGCTCGCCGCGTTGTTCGCCAATCTGGATCCCGCGTTGCTCGCCAATCTGGATCCCTTCCTGGAGGGTCTCTTCCTTCCACTTCAAGTAGGCAGGTGATAAGTTCATAACCAACTCCCTCTCTTCTGCTTTCAGGGCCTCTTGCTTCTCATCCAACATTATCTTCCAGTTCAGCAACAGCTCCAACACTCTCAATGCCATCGGATCCTCCTCCGCTAGGGCCAAGACCTCCGCGATTGCCTGTTGTTGCACTTGCCCTCGTCCCAATAATCTCAACCAGAGCGTATCAGGATCTTTGGGCAGGTGATGGATCACGACAATCGCGGTCTGGAAGGCAGTTGCCAGAGTATAGATTCCTCGCGGCCACTGGGCTTGAGGTTGAGCTGCGCATTGTTTCAATCTCAGTTTGGAGGCAGTGGGAGTGAGGATCCATAGGAAAGGGGTCTGCTGCTGAGGTGAGGATCGCTCCTGTTGAGCCGTAAGGATCAAAGCTTTGAGCAGGCAATCTCGGATCTGGGAGATGGTGACAGGGTTGCGGTAGGGTTCCAGCAGGCAAGGAGTCTGAGCCATCTGCCCCAATAAACCCAGAGAAGTTGGATCTTGCTGAGGGTTGGGTTGAAAATAGAGATCAATGAAGCGAGGTTCATCACTGACTTCATGACTAATTTCAACAGAGCCCCAGGGCGAGAGAACCTCACTGAGCAGGCTTTTGGCAAATTGGTCATGGGGTTGTCGGGTCACTTAGGGAGCACCTATCAAGCAAAGACACAGCTCTCAGCCAGGTGCTGACATATTACTGGACTCACCCGAGATTAGGGAATGATCCGGAGCAGGCGACTGCTATCGAATCCGCTGGATCCGCAACTTGAGGTGAGTAAAGAGGTGCTTTTTTCTCCCTCAGCAACAGAGTTCCCTGGGCCAATTCTTTGCAGACCCACATACTCATCACACAGCGGCACCAGTGAGCCGACACCAAAAGAGGATATATTCAGCCTCTCTACACGACCATCGGTGGGATGAACTCGATAAGTTTCTCTGTTGGTGGTGACCAGTAAATGTTCTCCATCTCTATCCAGGGTTAAGGTGCCGATAGTCTCACTAAAGCTCGTCACCAACCGGATCTCGGAGGCTGTCAACGAAAAGGGATCCACCGCCACCCAGTACAACAAATTGTTGATCGCGGTATAAAACCCTCTATCTGTTGCCACCAGATCCCGAATCTCTCCCCCCCCTTCCGGGGCTTCCAGTTCGGCGATCACATGGATCCCGCCTAGAGGTGAAGGACCCAGATCCGTCTGGGTTGGAGCCACGGCCACAATCGCATTGGTGCCTGAGACCGAGATAAACTCTCCGAGAAAATCATTATAGTTATTCAAAAAGATGGAGGGCATGGCCACAAAAACGTTGTCTTCCCTGACAGCAATCCCTGTGATGGAATCAGTTAGATCATCAATGACTGTGCTCACCTCCCCATCCGGTTTGACTCGAAACACTGGATGAACTGGATTGTCCTCTTCATCTTCACCCCTGGCAGAAAGGTAGAGATCTTCACCAAAGCGGCTGATATCGGTAATGTCGAAGATGGTTTGGGGCAGCGTAGTCAGTAGCTGTGCTTCTCCGGTTAAAGACACATTAAACAAAGATCCTTCATAAGGATCAAAGCTGATAACAGTTGCGATCACCCCATCGCCAGCAGCCAGAATTGGCCCTAAAAAGCCTCTTTCGTCGTAGCAAAAGAATTCTCCTTCTGTAGAGATCGTCTGGGAGGGCTCAGTGGTGATCTGGCTGAATCCACGGTTAGCGTAGGTTTGAGCAGCGTTGACATCGTCCAGGGCAGCGACATCCAGGGTGCAGGCTTTTAGCAGAGACTCCGGCACTCCGGCTGCTTCACAGATGGCAGCGGCTGCTGTACGAACGGGACTGGGAAGCGAACAAGCTGTAGAGGGAATAGCAGGGAAATTGAGATCGGTAAAGGTGGTGGTGTTTTCCCCAGGATCATAGTCAAAGAGGGACTCTGCTTGAGTAATGCGCCAGCTGTTGCCGAAAAAGCCATACAGGGTATCGAAGAGTACAGGGGGAAGGATCGGAGTGCCATTCCGAGTACGCAGATCATCACTGGGATCACCGTTAAAGGTGCCTCCTAACCCTGTGATCTGGCCCTGATAGACACGAGGCATCCGAATGTAGACATCGAGATAAGCATCATCCACTAGAAGAACTTGCTCTCCGGTAGGCCAGAGGATCCAGTAATCGTTGTCAACGTTAAAGACGGTGCCACCATCGGGGAGAGAGAGGCTGCTGTTCTTCAGAGGAGTGGGTTGGCCATCAATGCGCAGAGGCGGATCCTGGGTGCGGTAGAAGCCGACGCGGGTGGATCCAACACGCATGGCGACAGCATCATTGCGAGAGACCTGAAAGCGGGGCATGGCCGTCTGGCGGGTCTGGACCTCAAAGGAGGTGGCGCTGGATTTAGCCAGGATGAATTCGCCAACCGCCTGGAAGTCGTAGGTGAGGTTGTCAAAGGTGATGAAGTGGGGTTCGCCAAAGTCGATGTCGTCCTCACAGTCTTCTGGAGAAGAGGACTGGAGAGAGGATCCAGAGTCGGGAGGATAGTTGGGGACTATGACAGGGACACCGGATCTGGAGGCAGCAATGTAGCCTAACTCAGGATCTCTCCAGGCGATCCAGTAGTTGTCAGTGTTGAGAGCACGAGTATTGGAGAGCAGTGTAACAGGGGCCACTAATACTGTTTCCTGGGGCTCTGTGGCTAGCGAAGCTATCGCCTCTGCCTTATTATTACTACTATGATTTTCGGTTACTTGTGGTAGTAATTGAATGGCCGATGAATAGTGCTCTGAATCACAGGCAGATAAACAGGTAATTATCGGCAACAAAATCCAGAGAAACAAACATCTCAAAATCAATAGGATGATAGATTTCGCTTCATTATATATACTTTTGTTCATAAAGGCACCTCGGAGAACATTGGTTTCCACAAATAGTAATCTAATACAGCAATAGCTGTGTGAAGCTAAACATTGCAAATTTCATACCTTTCTAAAACCAACAACAAATTGCGTTCTAGCTTTGAGTAGAAATGCTCTTTCTTTTCAGGTGTTGTCAAGCCAACTACTGTAACATAAGGATTATCTCTATAATATTTAGCAAAATGCCGAAATCGTTCCTTTGCGACTTCTAGGTTGCATCCAAGAACCCCTTCAACGAAGTCTTTGGGACCTGACAAGATTATATATTCCATTGCACTCCATAGTAATAAAAAAGATTGATCTATTGGCATAAGAACATAATTAAATGCATTACACTTATGCCAAAAATTATCAAGCTGCTCAGTGCTGAGTTTGACTTTGTAAACTGGAGCTCTATCTGTTGGAATAGCATAGCAAAATTCACAGCCTAAAGTTCTTGCACAGATGGATAGATTCAGAAAAAAGTTAAACAACGATTCATCATATGAGATTTCATTATCACTCCAGCTGAAAAAGCTATTTAGATCTCGATCTATTGGAACAGCAACGAATTTCTTGCTAATTAACCACTCTAGGTTAATATGAACATGCTTATCTATTGTTGTTTTCACTAGACCAAATAGTCTATCAAGAAGCTCTAAATCAGTAACTATTGGAAGATCGTATGCCATATTTTTTCTCCGGTAAAATCTATTCAACAGGAAGATATCATTAATCCTCATATCTTATTTTTGTGTTTGGATTTCGCTGTATCTCAACTGTAGGTTCAGTACTGTCCCAAGAGCTCCCTCTTCTTAAAACAACATTTGTTCCATCTGGAAGTTCTGATACACGTCCGGGTTGACCGTAAATTTCTCGTTCCACTGGTGGTGATCCACCTAACTCACGAACTATCTCATTGAAGTCTGCTTCTGCTTGCTCCAAACCTCCAGTTGATACATTGGAGGGAGCCCTACCTTCTGTTCTAGTCTGAATTGTTCCTCCAGCTGAAGTTAGTACTCTCAAAGCTACTGTTTCTTGCTGGATTATAGATGAAACTCTAGCAATTTCATCTGCACTAGTACAAACACTATTTTTGACAAACTCCAAACATTCAATACGAGCAATACTCAGTGGGTGTTGCTTGAAGCATGTATTTATTGCTCTTGATACGGTATCAAGCGCAAGGCTAATAGAGTTATCCTTGATATATGGTTGAGCTATTAAACTCAACGACAACTCAGTAGGAATCTTTCTATTTGTTGATGCATATACAACTCCTGCCAAAAAGGTGTATGGTGCATCACCTTCAATTAGTGCTTTGAGCTGATTTTGGTTAGCGTCTTCCTGGATGATACTAAGAGTGCTAGTTCCGCCAGTTCCAAGGACAAACAATCTTAAGCCAGATTGATGACTATCTTGAGAAAATAGTCGGATAGTGATTAATGGGAAAAACGAATAATCAAAATATCCATCAAAATTACTTTCGTCATTGTTAATTACAGTTAAATTACTTGTAGAAGCTTGAGTATTATAGCTCCAACCTCCTCCATCTTGTTGGGAATTATAGGTGATATGTTCAGAGTAATTATTACTAATATAGTTAAGTTTCACCTCTGCAAATCTATTGACTTCTAGTAGATCCGGTTCTGGCATGATTAATGGTGAAAGTGTTATTTCAAAAAATATTGGGACAGGGCCCAACGAGATTTTTATTTGCCGGATCTTAGGAATTAATCTATATTCACTAAATGTATCTATCCATCTGCTATTTCCTTCTAATCTCAAGCCTGAAGTTAATGCAATTGTAGAGGTTTGATGTATGTCAAAGTATTCAATTCCAAAATCTGTTTCGTTACTAAATTTAACTAGCCCCGTATACGTTGGGGTCCATTCCAGATCAGCAGAAGCAGTCACTTTCAACCCCGTCTGGATCGGATCCCCAGCCTGCACAAACCCCTCCCACTTTGGCTCCAGTTGATCCGCAATATGGAATGGCTCACCAGGAATATCGACAATGGTAACTTCTCCACTCTCGCCACTCCAATCAATCGTCTGCTCAAAGGTCGCAGATCCCTTCTCAATCACCTCTTTGGGTAAAGCAGCAGTCACCCCCATCACCCATACCCCTTCCTCCAGTTCCAGGCGGCTAACCTTCACAGGAGGCACCTCACCTGCTGCCCCGATCAGCACATCCCCGATCAAGATGGTGGGTAACAACTCACTATCTGTCAGCCTCAATTCCCCCTGATCCAGATCCAAACTCTCCACCAGTTCCTGGGCTTCATCCGGCAGCACCTTCACATGCGCAGCCACAATCACCTCAGGCGAAGAAACCGTGAATGACACCCCTGCCTGCAAAGATCCCACCGAGGCCTTCAGCGTCTCCGCTATCACCTCGTCTGCCACATAGACCAGAATTGATCCGGAGCCAAGCACTTCTCCCACTGAGTTGGCCCACTGGATCTGACTGGAAATATCCTGACCCTGAGCATTACCTGCAACTGCTGACAATGTTAGAGAGTCTCCAATCGTCAATGCTGATCCATCCACATCAGTCAACGAGAGGATCTGAACCGCATTAATCGGGATCTCGGGAGGAGGTGTCGTGCTGGGAGTGGGTGTGGCGGGTAAGCCATTACAGATCAGTCCATTCAGGCGAAACTCTGTCGGTGTAACTCTGCCTCCAGAGTAAGCCGCCTGGAAGCCCAGATCCACTTCTCCATCCGTGGCAATCGTGGCATTCCAATCCAGATTCGTAACCTTCACCTCACGACCCGTTTGGTTTACCTGCCCATTCCAGAGATTGCTGATCTGCACCCCATCCACCGGAAAAGCCCAGGATAATTCCCAATCCGTGACCGTAGCCCCCAGATTATGAAGGGTTAGATCTGCTACAAAGCCCTGATCCCATTCAGATCGGATCTTGTAATCCACATCACAGGCTGCGGGTAAGGGGATCGGTGTGGGCTTGCTCAAAGATTCTCCATTCAGGCTAAATGCCGAAGGGATCACGTCTGTTCCCCGATAGCTTGCCTGGAAGCCAAAGTTTACCTGCCCATTGCTGGGGGATCTGTGCATTC